>NZ_JAUBTT010000261.1:0-1354 GCF_036705125.1 Microcoleus sp. B7-D4 | reverse complement strand
CAGGGTAAGCTCATCTAATTTAGTATAAATTGTACTTGACAAAAAGACAAATATAAAAAATGTGGTATTTACGTATTAGCAATTTTATAATGCCTTAAAAACTAAGTCATCAAGCGGTAAAACTCAATGGATAAAGGATTCCTGCCCGCCCGGCCAAAGTCTAAACTACTGAAGAAGCCCTCAGCTATCTCTATGCAAGAGTTACAAGGAAGCTTATCAAGTTATTTTGATGACGTACCCGACCCGAGAGTGAACCGAACCAAACGTCACTTACTGAAAGATATTCTCGTCATTGCTATATTATCTACAATAGCTGGAGGTGATGGGTGGGAAGACATGGAAAATTATGGAATCAGTAAGCAGCAATGGTTGCAAAAATTTTTAGACTTACCAAATGGTATCCCGAGCGATGATACCTTCCGACGAGTTTTTGAAAAGGTAGACCCGAAAGTTTTAGAACAGAAGTTGACTGAATGGGTTAAACAATTAATTGGGCCAGTTGTCCAACAAGTTATCCCGATTGATGGAAAAAGTATCCGAGGTTCTTATGACCGAAAAACCGGGGAAAAGAATTTACATTTAGTGACGGCGTGGGCGAGTGAAAATCGGTTGGTACTTGGACAAGTTAAAGTTGAAAACCATTCCAATGAAATCACAGCTATCCCAGCCCTATTGGAATTAATCGATGTCACCGGAGCGATTATTACGATGGATGCGATGGGTACTCAAACCGAGATTGTTCGGCTGATTCGTCAAAAAAAAGCTGATTACGTAGTTACTTTGAAAAAGAATCATCCAACCCTTTATAAACAAGTCAAAACCTGGTTTGAAACAGCCAGAGCCAACCAATTTGGGGGAATTGAAGTGAGTGAAGATTCCCGAACGGAAAAAGCACATCATCGAATCGAAACTCGAAAAGTTTGGGCGGTTCCAGTGGGGGTTTTAGGCGGGCTTTACAAACAAGAAGACTGGACAGATATTCAGACTATTGTTATAGTAGAACGTTTCCGTTATCTGTGGAACAAAACCACTCATGAAGTACAATTTTACCTAAGTTCCTTACCCGTAGATGCCCAGCTTAATGGTCGCGTCATTCGTCAACATTGGAGTATTGAAAATCAAGAACATTGGGTTTTAGATGTCACTTTTAATGAAGATAGATCTCGCATTCGGTCCTTGAATAGCCCTCGAAACTTGGCTGTTATCAGACGGATGTCCCTGAATGCTGTAAATCAAGAAACTACTCTCAAGCGTAGCTTGCGACAGAAAAGAAAACGGGCTGCAATGAATGATGAATACATGATGCTTCTTCTCAAATCCTTTTGTCAAGGCTGATTGAGATGCTCTTACCCTG
>NZ_JAUBTT010000020.1:54093-85661 GCF_036705125.1 Microcoleus sp. B7-D4 | reverse complement strand
CCGCCCGTCCTTTTTGGACGGGCGGGACGCCCATCCCACAATCTTGTGGAAGTTATTTAATTCTCATTCCTTATGGCGCACCTAAAATTATGATTTTTATGAATCCAATTTCTGAATAATATGAATTGACGTGACAGTAAGCTGGTTATTTAATTGTAATTAGGCGGACAGATATATGTCAATTTCAGACTAGCAGTTATTCAGGAGACTGAAGCGATGCAGTTACAATTTAGCAATAAACAAATAATCTGGACCAGTTTGCTATGCTTTTCGGCAATTGCATTTCCCCTAACAAGCCAAGCTATAACAGTACAAGAAGTACCGAATCCCCGTCAAGTAAATAACACTTGGGTAACGGATAAGGCAAACATTCTCAGCGACAGCACCGAAACTCAGCTAAATCAAATGATTTCGGATTTAGAGGCGAAAAATGGTTCAGAAATCGCTGTTGTGACAGTGCCAGATACTAAACCATCTGCGACCCCAAAAGCATTTGCTACAGAATTATTTAACTTTTGGGGGATTGGCAAAAAAGGTAAAAGTAACGGAGTTTTATTGTTGATTTCTGTGGGGGAACGCCGCGTTCAAATTGAAACAGGTTCTGGCATTCAAAGCATTTTGCCGGATGCTAAAGCAGTGGGTATTATTGAAACCGAAATTACGCCCAGATTTAAACAGCAGGACTTTGACGGGGGCACATTAGCCGGGACAAAGGCGTTAGTAAATGTTTTACAAACTCCGACGGTAAATGCTCAATCTCAAACCACGCTGCCTTTGGCTCCAATCGTACCATATCAAGGGGTGAAACCGTCACCAATACCAAGTCAATCCCCAGTTATTAGCAATAGTACATCCACCAGTGAAGATTCATCGAATTTAATCTATGGCTTACTTGGGTTGTTATTGATAGCATTCATAGCGTTTATACCTTGCTTCATTATCTTCAGGATATTTCGCAGCTTATTTTCTCGGATATCTCGTTACCGCCACCGCCGTTATCCGCGCAATTACAGCAGTAACAATCGCAACCACGGCAGTAACAGTCCCAATTACAGCAGTAACAATCGCAATTACAGCAGTAACAGCCACAACTATTACGGTGGGGGTGGCGACTACAGCAGTAACAGTATTGATTACTGTACCAGTAGCGACTACAGCAGTAACAGTAGCAACGATGATTGCGGTGGCTACTACACCAGTAATAGCAGCGACTACAGCATTAGCAACAGCGACTGCGGGGGTAGCTTTGGCGGTGGCGACTCCAGCGGTGGCGGTGCCGGTGGCGATTACAGCATTAGCAGTAGCTTTGGCGGTGGCGACTCCAACGCTGGCGGTGGGGGTAGCGATTACAGCAGCAGTAGCGATTATTGCGGAGGCGGCGACTACAGCAGCAGTAGCAGTAGCAGTAGCGACTACAGCATTAGCAGCAGTAGCGACTACAGCAGTAGCAGTAGTAGCGACTCTAGTAGTGGGGGTGGCGGTGGGGATTGGTAATTCGGGAATGGAGGCAGAAACCGACTTTTTTTAACAGCAATTAGTCCCCCTCTGCGGGGACGAAAGTTTGTTTAATTGCCGTTTCAACCGCCGAATAATCGAGAGGTAGTTAACTAAAATACTCTTCAACAATTTTCAAAATCCGCGAAGCCGCCAAACCGTCACCAAAGGGATTAATTGCCATTGCCATTGCGTTGTATGCTTCGGAATTGCTCAGCAACTCTGCCGCTGCTGCTGTAATTATATCAGAATTAGTACCAACGAGTTTAGCTGTACCCGCAGAAATTGCCTCTGGTCTTTCTGTGGTTTCTCGTAATACTAAAACGGGCTTGCCCAAACTAGGTGCTTCCTCTTGCAATCCACCGGAATCTGTGAGGATTAAATGACATCTCTGAATTGCTCCTACTAATTCTGCGTAATCTAAAGGTTCGGTTAAAAAGACTCTCGGATGGTCGCCTAAAAGAGCTTTTAAAGGTTCTCTGACTGTCGGATTTCGGTGTAGAGGTAAGAGCAAGGCTGTATCGGGAAACTTATCTAAGATTTGGAGAAATGCGTGAGCAATTCCTGCTAAGGGTTCTCCCCAATTTTCGCGGCGGTGAACTGTTGCTAAGATAGTGCGATATTTGCTCCAATCTAAGTTAGGAATGTTGCATTCTGGTTGGCGTTTGGCGACAGAAAGCAAGGCATCGATTACTGTGTTGCCTGTACGGTGAATTTCTCCCAAAACGCCCGATCGCCCTAAATTCTCTTGGGCCAGCGCTGTCGGGGCAAAATGCAGGCGTGTGAGTTGAGATATCAACCGTCGGTTAGCCTCTTCGGGGTAAGGATTGAATACGTCGTCTGTCCGCAATCCGGCTTCTACGTGACCTACGGGTATTTTCTGGTAAAAAGCAGCCAAAGTAGCGGCAAACGCAGTCGTTGTATCGCCCTGAACTAACACGATTTCGGGCTGCAATTCTTTAAACAAGGCTTCCAAACCCTGCAAACTCCGGGAAGTAATATCCGTCAAGGTTTGCTGGTGCTGCATAATTGCTAAATCCCGATCGGCTTTTAGATCGAACATTTGCATTACTTGCTCGACCATTTCTCGGTGCTGACCGGTTAAAATTACTTGGGTGTCAAAGGTGGGCGAACTTTTGAAGAGTTGAATTACTGGGGCTAGTTTAATCGCTTCCGGGCGAGTTCCTAAGACGATGCAAACGCGGTGTGTGGCTTCGGGCATGGTAAAATTGGGTAGTTGAGATTTGCGAGGCTCTTAAAGGCTGAAGATTTTTGAGCAGGTTTGAATCTTTGGTTAACAAGATTTATTTTTTTATGAACCGCAGAGGGCGCAGAGGGCGCAGAGGAGAGATAGAAAGTGGTTTGACGTTGGGTGGGGGCGGGTTTTTGAGATTGTGAGTTTTAGCCAATTATTGTTGGTGAAACCCGCCCCTACAGGATTATTGATATTAGTACATTTTTGTTAATTGCTTATGCCCTATCGTTACATTCTATTTTACAAACCTTATGATGTTTTAACTCAATTCACTGACAACTCCAGTGAGACTAAACGCAGCACTCTCAAAGACTATATTCCTATTCCTAACATTTATGCAGTAGGAAGGCTCGATCGCGATAGTGAAGGTTTGTTGCTGCTAACCGATGATGGGCCCCTTCAGCACCGCCTCAGTGACCCGAAATTCGCTCATCCCCGCACTTACTGGGTGCAAGTGGAACGAATTCCTGATGCAAGTGCGATCGCTGCTTTGCAGACAGGTGTCACAATTCAAGATTATCGGACTCGATCGGCAAAAGTGCAATTATTGTTAGAAGAACCCGCTTTGCCGCCCCGCGAACCGCCGATTAGATTTCGCAAAAACGTGCCGACAGCTTGGCTGGAAATGACTCTCACAGAAGGCCGCAACCGCCAAGTCCGCAGGATGACCGCAGCAGTAGGGTTTCCGACGCTGCGGCTGGTCAGATGTGCGATCGGGCATTTGCGTCTGGAAGGTCTAAAACCCGGTGAATGGCGCGAACTAACTCAAGCTGATTTTAGATTTTAGATTTTAGATTTTAGATTGGGGAATTACAGTCAACGGCCTTGACATTTAGGACATTCTTGATATCTGAAACTATTACTGCGACTGCATTTCCCTTCTTCCTTCTTCCTGATATCCGTTACATCCGTTACATCCGTTACACAATCCGTTGCCGAACTTCCTTCTTCCTTCTGCTTACTTTCGAGGCGGCAAAATAAAACTCTCGTTTCCATCCTTATCTTTTTGCACCTGAGCTCCCAACTTGACAAGAGCTTGTCTCGCCCTTTGACGCACCAACTTATCAGTTGTTTGAGCATAAACCGTGCTCCAAGCATTAAACCGCACCGGCACGCTATCGGGATCTCGGCGCAAATACTCAGCAGTGGCTCGAAACATCTGCGCCAATGAAGCCCCTGACGGGTTTTTTTCCACCCAATCAGCGGCCATTTCGTGAGAGTGAATTGACTCGGGAATATCCCCCAACAGCAGCAACTCATCAATACCTTTAGTGCGCCACACTATCCACGATTGGGAATGAATTTGTGGCGAAAGGGAAAGAGCGCTAGTACCGCGCTCTATAAACTGAACAGCAGTTTCAGGCTTTCCCTGATAAAAAGAAATAGCTGTGGAAAGAAACAGGTAGATGTCAGCCCACCGCGGGTCGCGTTGCGTAACTATGTCAAAATAATCTTGGCTCAGATTGTAGCCCGTTACATCTCGCGCTTCGTCGTCGCCAAAATACTGCAAAAATTTGATAAATGTCCAATCTGCAATTAAATTGTCAAACCCAAAACTAGGGATAGTTTTGAGCATTTTTAGCCGCAGGGCTTCTTGCTGCGCTTCTTGCTGTGCGGCTTGCTTGAAACTGGCAGCCGACATTGCAGAGGGCGACTTTTGCCCCTGAACGCCAACTGGGGACATTCCGCCCAACTGCCCGCTAGACTGCATGGCGACGACCCCCGCCAGCGCTGCTAGACCGATAACTCCATTAACGAGCAGGCTCAACCACTTACGCGAAAATTGTTCGATTTTAGCTTCCACGGCACTTTATAAATCCAAGTTTTAAATTAAGTTTATTGAAAGAGAGTAATAATTGGTTGGCGATCGACTAAGAATCTCGTTAAACTGTCCAAAGGGATGGTGGAGCCTCCACACAATAGTTTAAGTAGTAGTGTGAGATTTTTTAGCAATATAAAATCTCAAATCAAAAATCTAAAATCGAATTGAGCCAAATTCAATGAATCAAGCCCGCAAACGCTTTTCAAAGTTACAGGCAGCCCTGTTCAGTGGGGCGATGGCAACAACCGCTTCGATATCTTTGCTCGTTCCCGGCCTGAGTCAATCAGTCCGCGCTGAGCTTCAAGATAGCCCCAAAGCTGTATTAGACGAAGCTTGGCAAATTGTCAACCGAGAGTATGTTGATGGCAGCTTTAACAAGACTGACTGGCAATTGACCCGCCAAGAACTGTTGAGCAAAAACTATACCTCTCGCGAAGCTGCCTACACCGCTCTCCGCAAAGCGCTAGAGAAATTAAACGACCAGTACACGCGCTTCATGGACCCGAAGCAGTACGAAGCGCTGACGAATCAAACCTCTGGGGAACTGACAGGGGTGGGGATGAGGCTGGAAGAAGACGAGAAAACGAAAGCGATTAGGGTAGTCGAGCCGATGGAAAATTCCCCGGCCCTGAAGGCAGGGATTCTAGCGGGCGATACGATTTTGGTGATTGACGGCAAAACTACCAAAGGCATGACTGTCTCGGATGCGGCTCAGGTAATTCGGGGCGACGAAGGTACGAAAGTCACGCTGCGGATTGCTCGTGAGGGCAAAAGCGAATTTGACATCACTCTGACTAGGGCGAGAATTGAGGTAGCCGCGGTTCGCTACAGCCTCAAGAATGAAGGCGGTAAGAATGTGGGTTACATCCGTTTACAAGAGTTTAGCTCCCACGCGGGCGAACAAATGGAGGTGGCGATTAAAAAGCTCTCGGCTCAGAAAGCTGACGCTTTTGTTTTGGATTTGCGGGGGAATCCCGGCGGGTTGCTGCGAGTGAGCATTGATATCGCTCGGATGTGGATGGATACAGGGGCGATCGTCCGCACAGTCGATCGCGCGGGCGATTCTCAGGAAATGAAGGCAAATCGCACTGCGCTCACTGACAAGCCTTTGGTGGTGCTCGTGGACGATAACTCGGCCAGCGCCAGCGAAATTTTGGCCGGTGCTCTGAAGGACAACAAGCGCGCAACTGTGATGGGCGGCCAAACTTTTGGCAAAGCTTTGGTGCAGTCGGTGCATTCTTTGGCTGACGGTTCGGGATTGGCGGTGACGATCGCTCACTACTATACTCCCAACGGTACGGATATCAGCCAGAAGGGGGTTACTCCCGATGTCAAAGTCGAAGTCACAGACGAACAAAAGCTGAAATTAGCTAACAAACCGATGTTGGTTGCGACTAAGGATGATCCTTGCTACGCGCAGGCGATCGCACTTTTGCGAACTACCGCTTCGTCTCCCCCTCCCGTAACCGCTAATGAGGCTCTTGTTCCTAAAAAGTAAGTAGTTGAAACCGTAATTTATAAGGAATACCCTGAAAACCCCGTGACTTCAGTCCGGGGATGAAAGGGCGTTGCAGGATTTATCCTGCCTGTTCTCTTTACCTCAGTCATGAACCCAAAATCCAATCTTTTAAATTCAAAAAACTTCCTTAAAAAGCTTTGGACAAAACGGGACAGTATGGTAAACTGAAACAGTCAGGGTTAAACTCCCTTGCCCGAAGTGAAACAGGACATGAGACACACTTTTAGGCATAAACTGGGGGACAAAGTGCGGCGAAAACACTATAAACAGTCGAAACCGAAAATGTAGGTTTCAATCCAGCAAATAAACTTTTTCACGCTCGAATTGTTAAGTAGGGTAGGGCATACCCAAACTCTAGGGAAATATCCTAGTACGCTTTTGGAGATAGACCCGCTGGGATGCTTCTGAATTAGGCTCGTCAATTGGTGGTATCCCCACGGTTGAAAGGTTTAAGTATTGCCGTAAGGACAGAAAATTTTAAGGTCAGTCGCTGAATTAAGAATCCCCTCGGCTTCAGCCAGGGGAGTGTCAATAACCATAAGGATGAAGATGAAGCCCGCGCCCGCGGGTTTTGTTTTTATGCTTATGGTTATGGGTTATTAAGTAAATTTAGGTGATCAAATGTAAGATGCAGATGGTTGAAAAGCTTGCTCTATGAGCATTATTCCTTCTTCCTTCTACTTAAGTTATTGGTTAATTTATCTCCTTATTAAAGCACATTAGTGGGATGGGGATTTTTTAAGCGCAGATATCAGCAGATGAACACAGATGCACGCTGATGGGATTTCTGAATTGGGGATTTCTGACTTAATTAGTCATTCATGCGCCGGATAAACTCTAAGGGCAAACCGTCTGTATCGGCAATAAAAGCTACTTCGTAAACATTTTGCCCGATCGCCTGTTGAGTCGGTTCTAATAAAACTTTCAAAGCTTGAAACTGGTTTGGTTGGTCTTTAGCAGCTTCCTCAAACCGCTGTTTCAGAGACTGCAACCAACTAGGCAAGTCAGTTGTCGCCTCAGTTAAATCGAAAGATAAATGATAATATCCAACATAATGCTCGTCTCCGAAAGCATCTGGTGCGGGTTTTGGTTCCGGGATTTGAATTAGTTCGATGCGTCCGTTGAGACCTTCCATCCAACAGGCTAGGGTGTAACCTGTGGTAAAGCGATCGCTCACAGTAAATCCCAACTGTTCGTAAAAGGCGATCGCCCGGTGAATGTTAGCAGTGCGAATCGAGGCGTGGTGCATTCGATTTTAGATTTTAGATTTTAGATTTTAGATTTTAGACGGGAAGCAGGAATTCCGGTTTTAGATTGGAGATTTGAGAGGGTAAATTCGGAATTCGGAATTAAAAACGGTCGCATCTTTAGCGCTAAAGCAATAGACCCTTCTTCCCTCTTCCTGACATCCGTTACATCCGTGGAGCGAATCCGTTGCCGAACTTCCCTCTTCCTTCTTCCTTCTTCCCTCTTCCTTCTTCCTTCACTTATTCAAACAACCGAAAATAGGGATATCTAATCGGAACTCCCGGCTCTTTTTCCAAATCAAAATTAATCACTTCCCAGCAAGGGTCCTCTTGAGGATCGGGGCTAAAATCCACAGGCAAACCGTACAGCCTCGGCCGCGGCGAGTCCGACTGACCGCGCCAAGGCGTGCTGCGTTCCAAATAAGCGCTGATTAAGTCCCGATAGCGTTGGGCAACGATCACGCGAGTTGCTCGGTAGCCTTGAGTATAGAGTCGATCGAGCGCTTCGTGAATTTCAAACCGAATCCCGTCAGGGTGCGTGTGCTGGCGATACCATTCATTCTCCCAGCGGCGCCAGTGCCGCCCAGACTGAAGGTGAACCAGTTCCCCCGTTTTTGGATCTGCCTCAAATGCCCCGTGACGCGGACACAAATAGGTATCCGTGAGCGTTAGAGCCGGAATTGTTTGGCGACAGTGGGGACACTGAATTTCCGGGCCAAACATCGGGTATTGCAAGGCAACTTCAATCATTTATTTGCGTCCCAGCATATTTTCTCTGCAAAAGTGCCAAATACTTTTATTATATCCCGTATCAACAACCAGCTAATCTGCTAGAAGTATAACGATCGACCAACAAATGAGCAATCTCAACGAATCTCTGCCTGCACTTCCTTCCTATTGGCCCTTGCCTGATCTATCCCAAGCGGCTTTTGTCGCTGAAGGCGCTGTTGTGATCGGCAGGGTAGAGGTGGCAGCGGGCGCTAGTATCTGGTACGGGGCGGTGGTGCGGGCGGATATAGAGCGAATTGCGATCGGCTCAAGTACCAATATCCAAGATGGAGCAATTCTGCACGGTGATCCAGGGCAACCGACTGTTTTGGAAGATTTCGTGACAGTGGGACACCGAGCCGTGATTCACTCAGCTTACATTGAACGGGGCTGCCTGATCGGGATTGGGGCGATCGTGCTGGATGGAGTGAGGGTGGGCACAGGCTCTATCGTCGGTGCAGGGGCGGTTGTCACCAAGGACGTTCCCCCTCACACGCTAGTTGCGGGAGTGCCTGCCAAACGCCTGCGGGATGTCTCTGAGGAAGAAGCAGGCGAGTTGGTGGAACACGCTAAGCGTTACGAAAAGTTGGCTTTGGTTCACGCGGGGAAAGGTTCTGATTTGGGATTTGATTAGTTGAGGGAATTTTGAGAATATTTCTTGTCCCACCCCCTACTCCCCTTATTAAGGGGGGCTAGGGGGGATCTCCGGGTTAGTTTTATTTGACAAGAATGCTAAAGTACAGTAATTAAAATAAAGCAAAAAACTATTAGTTTCCAATGGCTTACACTGCGCCAAAAATCTTAACTTTTGAAACATTCCTCGATCGATATTGTGACAACTTCCGCTACGAGCTCGCTGACGGAGAATTAGTTGACATGGAACCCACAGGCCCACACGAAACCGTCAGCGGTAAACTGGCAACTCAAATCGGCATCGCCATCGCAGCCGAAAAACTACCTTGGTTCATTCCCCGCACTTGTTTGATCCGTCCATTCTCAGATGCAGCTACTGCCCGCCGTCCCGATATTGTCGTGTTAGATGAAACCGCTATTGTCAGCGAACCTCTCTGGGAAAGAGAACCTGTGATTACGCTGGGACGATCTATTAAATTGGTGGTAGAAGTCGTCAGCACTAACTGGGAAACAGATTACGCCCGAAAAGTTGAAGAATATGCTATTTTAGGGATTCCAGAATATTGGATAGTTGATTATCGTGGATTGGGAGGCGTGGCTTTTATCGGTAAACCTAAACAACCTACTATCACCGTTTGCCAACTGATTGACCAAGATTACACGCAGCAACAATTTCGCATCGGTCAACCGATTATTTCTCCTCTGCTAAAGAACTTGCAACTTCGGTTAGATGATATTTTGCCCCGTTAGGCGAGCACCCAAGCGATTTTAAATTTTAGATTTTAGATTTTAGATTTTAGATGGGAAAATTGATGAAGTCGGCGAACCTGAAACCAATTGCTTGATAGTCAACAATCAACAGTCAACAATCTTCGGAAAAATCGGGGTTTGTTCGATCGATAAAAGTTTAAAATTAAATAAAAAAAATTGTCAAGCTCGATCGAGCGCTAAGATTAATCACATGAATAACGATCGCACATCCAATCCAAACATCCCCCCGCACACCTGGAAACGTCCCATCGGCCTCGGTTGGGAGAATCCCTATACAGTCCGCTACGCAAGCAATCTCGACGATGGCCCCTGGCACGGAATGCCTCTGGGCGGCTTCGGTGCCGGCTGCATCGGGCGATCGTCCCGCGGCGACTTCAACCTCTGGCACATTGACGGCGGCGAGCACATTTTTCGCAGTTTGCCCGCTTGTCAGTTCAGCGTTTTTGAAGAAACTCAAGGCAAGAAACAAGCTTTTGCACTGTCCACTGAACCGCCTACCGATGGCAGTTTATCTAGTTGGAAATGGTATCCAAAAGAAGGAAGAAGGAAGAAGGAAGAAGGAAGAAGGGAAGAGTCAAATTCTGGGACTTATCATGCTTTGTATCCGCGCAGTTGGTTTGTTTATGAAAATGTGTTTGATGCTCAATTAAGCTGCGAGCAATTTTCGCCAATTTTGCCGAAGAATTATCAGGAAAGCAGTTACCCAGTTGCGATGTTTGAATGGGTAGCGCACAATCCTACAGATGCGCCGATTACTCTCAGCATTATGCTGACTTGGGAGAATATTGTTGGTTGGTTTACTAATGCCAATAAGTCGCAGAAAGTGATGGTTCGAGATGATGGTAGTCCATTTTATGATTATCAATCCCGGTGGGGAGAAAGTGCCGGAAATTTTAATTTGTTGGTGGAAGATTTTCACCGGATAGGTTGCGTGATGACGCGGTTGACTGCTGAGGAGGAACCGCAAGAGGGGGATGGACAATGGGCGATCGCAACTATTACTAATCCGGCGGTAGAAGTATTCTACCAAACTCGCTGGAACCCGGCGGGGAATGGGGACGATATTTGGCGCAACTTTTCTGCTGAAGGTTTCTTGTTGGATGACAGAGACGAGACAGCAGCAGCCCCAGGAGAACAGTTGGCTTGTGCGATCGCAGTTCGCTTTACTATTCGACCAGGAAAAACTCGCAAAATTCCCTTTATTATAGCTTGGGATTTGCCCGTTACTGAGTTTGCATCAGGAGTTTGGTACTACCGTCGCTATACAGATTTCTTCGGCCGCAACGGCAAAAATGCTTGGCCGATTATTCGCACTGCAATGAAGCATTCGGATACTTGGCGCGAAAATATTGAAGCTTGGCAAAAACCGATTTTAGAAAGAAAAGATTTGTCAGACAGTTTTAAAATGGCGCTGTTTAATGAGTTATACGCCCTGACAGACGGCGGTACTCTTTGGAGTGCGGCTGACGAACGCGATCCGAAGGGTCAATTTGCGGTTTTGGAGTGCATTGATTACCGCTGGTACGAAAGTTTGGACGTGCGGCTTTACGGTTCTTTTGCTTTGTTGATGCTGTGGCCGGATTTGGAAAAGTCGGTGGTTTTAGCGTTCGCTAGGGCAATTTCTGCAGGAGACGATACGCCGAGAATTATTGGCTGGAATCAAGCTTCGGCTATTAGAAAAGCTGTCGGTGCGACGCCACACGATTTGGGTGCTCCTAACGAACATCCTTGGGAGAAAACGAATTATACTAGCTATCAAGATTGCAATTTGTGGAAGGATTTGCCTTGCGATTTTGTGTTGCAGGTTTATCGGGATTTCCTGTTGACTGGCGGCACAGATTGTGAGTTTCTGCAAGAGTGTTGGCCGGCAATTGTTGAGGCTTTGGCTTATCTGAAAACTTTTGATGAGGATGGGGACGGAATTCCTGAGAATTCGGGAGCACCGGATCAGACGTTTGATGACTGGCAAATGCGGGGGATAAGTGCGTATTGCGGGGGTTTGTGGTTGGCGGCGCTAGAGGCTGCGATCGCGATCGGCGAAATCTTGGAAGATGCAGCACCGGAAATAATTCCTAACCCTCAAGCAAAGATAGCATTATATCACAGTTGGCTGCTACAAGCAAGACCCAGCTATCAAGAAAAACTGTGGAACGGTCAATATTACCGTTTGGACAGCGAGAGTAACTCGGAAGTGGTGATGGCCGACCAACTGTGCGGTCAATTTTACGCGAAACTGTTAGGATTACCGGATATTGTGCCGCCAGAATGTGCAGTCAGTGCTTTAGAAACTGTGTACGATTCTTGCTTTTTGAAGTTCAATGAGGGGGAGTTCGGTGCGGCGAATGGGGTGATGCTGAACGGTTCGCCGGAAAATCCCAATGCAACTCATCCTTTGGAAGTTTGGACGGGGATTAATTTTGGGTTGGCCGCTTTTTTGGTACAGATGGGAATGGAGGAGAAAGCATTTAAATTGACGGATGCGGTGGTGAAGCAGATTTATGAAAATGGGTTGCAGTTTCGCACGCCGGAAGCGATTACGGCGGGGGGGACTTTTCGGGCAAGTCACTATTTGCGGGCAATGGCGATTTGGGCAATTTACGGGGTGTTGACCAATTTTAAATAGGGGAAAAGGTATATAGCAATCCTTGTAGGAGTTGTAATTTTTTTGACCCCACCCCAACCCTCCCCGAACCCGTGGGGAGGGAGTAAGAAATTCACAAATGATTTAGATTACTATATTAGGTGGTGAATCCCACTTAACTTTAAAAAATTTAAGACTTCATATCATGTCCCGTCGATTACCCTTCATCAGGTAGGGGCGGGTTCACCAACAACATCGGCCAATAATTGACAATCTCAAAAACCCGCCCGACCGGGATATTATGGTCAATCGGATATGAGATCAACTCCATTTTTAGCAAGGAAAACGGTTAATTTAACTCGCACTAAAATTAACAGTAAAAATTTTTAGCCTTCGAGGAAGAAACTAATGTTTCATGCTCAAACTTTAGCTATGCTAAAATTTTAAAATGAAACAGTCCTGCTGGGATGCGAGGGGTATCGAACTCGGCTATAAACGAGGGAGACAAAGGGTATGAGGCAATTGTTGACACCGATGCAGTGCAGACCTTACCCGTATATAATTTGGAGTGATAGCCAATTTGAAGATAAAATAGAAAAATGTCAAATCCTTTGCTTTCCCTCAATTACGAACCAGCCCTCGAATCCCTCGGCGGCGACTATTTTGATGAAGTCCCTGCGGCCGATTTTCCGCAGCATATTCTTCGCTTTCGCAACGACAAATTATTGCCAATATTGGGTTTAGACCCCGCACAAGTAACCGACCAACATTTTATTGAAGCGTTCGGCGAATTTCACTGTGTCCGCCCCTTTCTCGCGCTTCGCTATCACGGCTATCAATTCAACACATATAACCCCAATTTAGGCGACGGTAGAGGCTTCTTATACGGCCAAGTTCGCGGTACTGACGGCAGACTTTACGACTTCGGCACTAAAGGTTCCGGCCGCACTCCCTACTCGCGGGGCGGTGACGGTAGACTGACTCTCAAAGGGGGAGTTCGCGAAGTTTTAGCCGCCGAAGCTTTGCATCGGTTGGGAGTTCGGACATCTCGCTGTTTTAGTTTGGTTGAAACTGGGGATGCTTTGTGGCGGGGGGACGAACCATCTCCGACGCGATCGTCCGTAATGGTACGTTTCAGTCTTTCTCACATCCGGTTTGGAACTTTTGAAAGATTGCACTATATCCGTCGCCCGGATTTAATTAAAAAACTTTTAGATTTTGTTATTGAATATTATTATCCAGAACTGCATTTAGAAGCAACCAATGCGGGTATTTCGCCGCAGGAAAAGTACGCGCTGTTTTATGCAGATTTAGTCCAGCGAGTAGCTGAATTAGTAGCTCAGTGGATGGCGGCAGGATTTTGCCACGCTGTGCTGAATACTGATAATATGTCAATTACTGGAGAAAGTTTCGATTACGGGCCTTTCGCTTTTATTCCAACTTACAAGCCGGAATTTACAGCAGCTTATTTCGACCATTACGGTCTGTATTGTTACGGCAATCAACCGTTGATTTGTAGGGACAATTTAGAGAAGCTTCAGCAACCGCTATCAGCGGCGATTCCTCAAGCTGATATGGATGCGGGTTTGGCAAAGTTTGGCGATTATTATAATGCAGCTTATCGGCAGTTGATGCTAAATAGATTGGGATTTGAGGATTTGCCAGAAGCTGATGGAGATGAGTTGTTGAAGGTGACAATTAAAATGCTGGCGGAGTCTCAAGTAGCCTATCACGATTTCTTTTTTGAACTGCGAAGACAGTTCGATCGCACTTGGCGAGATGATGCTAGTCTAATTTTTGGTGAGGCGGAACCGGCGGACTTGATAGCACCTTGGCGACAGTTTTATTATCACGTTTTGCAAAGTTTGTCGGCGGATGATATGGATCAAATGGCGGCCAGGTTGCTCCGGCACAATCCCGAACAATCGCTGTTGAGACCGACGATTGAGGCTGTTTGGGAAGCCATAGCTATTGAGGATAATTGGGAACCGTTTTATGAATTGGTGAAGAGACTTCAAAATTCTTAAAGGGAATGGGGCATGGGGCATTGTTGACTGTTGACTGTTGACTGTTGACTGTTGACTGTTGACTGTTGACTGTTGACTGTTAACTGTTAACTAACAACTGACAACTAACAACTGACAACTGACAACTGACAACTGACTACTTCAGCTTTTCAATCTCAAATTGTGCATCTTTGTAACCGCCAGTAAGTCCTTGATCGAGAAACATTTTGCCGGCTTTTTCTAAATCGCTAATTGCTCCTGCTTTGTCTCCCAAGGAGCTACGAACCATGCCTCTACCGTAGTAAGCAGCAGCATAATTCGGGCTGATCCGAATAGCTTGCACGTAATCTGCGATCGCACTATTGTAATTCTTTAACTCTTGATAAATCTTAGCCCGATTGGCGTAAGCTTCAGCATTGTTGGGATTGAACCCGATTGCTGCTGTAAAATCTGCGATCGCCCCCTGCGCGTCACCCCCTGCGCTGCGAGCTAAACCACGATTGTTAAAAGCATTAAAATCATTCGGATTCACTGTCAGCGCTTGAGTGCAATCGGCAATTGCTTTCGGATAATCCTTCAAATTTAAATAAGCAATGCAGCGATTGTTGTAAGGAACCCCATCCTCCTCGCTCAGCGAAATTGCCTGAGTGCAATCGTCAATTGCCGCTTGATGCGATCCCAAATTCAACTGCGTGCTGCAACGATTAGCGTAAGCATCTCCACTCTTGGGATCGATCGCAATTACCTGAGAATAATCCGCCAGAGCTCCCTGATAATCTCCTAGGTGAAAGCGAGCTCTCCCCCGACTGTAAAAAGCATCAGCATTCTTAGCATCAAGTTTAATTGCTTGAGTATAATCTCCAATAGCCCCCTGCAAATCTGCGCTCCCAGCGCGAGCCAATCCCCGCGAATGATAAGCTTTAACAAGGTTCGGCTGCAACCGAATTACTTCGGTAAAATCCTGAATAGCCGCCTTGTAATCTTGCATTTCTAAATAAGCAACTCCTCTTTCATAATATGTATCAGCATCATTGGGCTGGAGATTCACAGCTTGAGTGTAATCCTCAATCGCCCCGCCCTTGTCGTTAAAATCGTGACGGGCTAGCCCGCGGTTAAAATAAGCCTGAAAATATTTAGGATTGAGAGCGATCGCCTGAGAATAATCCGCAATTGCTTCTTGATACTTTTTTAAATCATAATTAGCATTACCACGCCTATAAAAAGTCTCAGCATTGTTAGGATTCAATTGAATTGACTTATTAAAAGCCTGCAAAGCTGCCTCCGCATCTTGATTGCGAGACTTTTCCACTCCCTGCTCGTAATATTCCTTAGCTTTAATCGGATTCGGGCGTCTCCAATAACTAAACAGAAATAGCAGAACTATCGCCGCCCCGAAGCCCGCCAAAATCATCAACCAAAATCGACTTCCAAAACGTGACGAAAAACTATCCGAAGACAGTAACCTCGGAGAAATACTTTTCTTGTGAGCCTTATTCCCCGGTTCTTGGCGGTGTCTCAACTTGCGGATAGCTACCAAAACTTCCTCAGCAGATTGATAGCGTTTGCCAAATTGGTGACAGACCATTTTGTCAATTATATTGGCTAATCCCACAGAACATTGAGTTCGGTTTCGCCACACAATCTCCCCCGTGTGAGAAGGACTCGGATCTTGCAATTTGGGCAAATCCGTACCGGGCAAACCCGTGATAGCTTGGACGGCCATCATCCCGACTGCATAGATGTCGCTGCTAAATTGCGGGTTGCCTTGAAATTGTTCGATCGGCATATAAGCCGGAGTTCCAGTAGCAATGGTGCGCGGAAATTCTGTATCGTGCTCGCTGACTTGATTTGCAACTTCTTTAACCGAGCCGAAGTCAATTAAAACTAATTTGCCGTCTGGTTTGCGGCGGATTAAGTTGGAGGGATTAACATCGCGGTGAATCACTCCCTGAGAGTGTACGAAGGCGAGAAGTTGTAACACTTCTTCCAGCAGAGCCAGCACTCGTTCTTCCCGCCAAGGTTGACCGGCCACAATTTCCCGATTTAGGGCGTGTCCGGGCACAAATTCTTCGACGAGGTAGAATTGATTTCCTTCTTCAAAATAAGCGAGTAAAAAGGGAATTTGATCGTGTTTTCCCAGCTTTTCTAATATTTCTGCTTCTTGTTTAAATAAGCGGTAAGCTGTTTTGAGAACTGTGGAAGTGTTGCTGGGAGGGCGCAGTTGTTTTACTACACATTGAGGGTGGCCAGGGCGTCGAGTATCGACAGCTAAATAAGTTTGTCCAAAAGCTCCTGAACTGAGAATTTGCACTACCCGATAACGCCTGTCTAAAAGTTGACCAACCATGTTCATATCTATAATTGAGAATTGGTAACGGGGAGTTGGTAATTGGGAATTGGTAAGGGGGAATTGGTAAGGGGGAGTTGGTAAGGGGGAGTTGGTAATTTGGCCTTCTTCCTTCTTCCTTCTTCCTTCTTCCTTCTTCCTTCTTCCTTCTTTTTTTAACATCTGAATGGTGACTAATAGTTTATTTAGGGTCGTTGATTTGTGATTGTGCGTTTTGGAAACCATCGGCTCTTCCTTGTTCTAGAAAGAGGGTTGCAGCTTTCTGAAAATCCTCGATCGCCCCAGCACGGTCTTTGAGTTGGCGGCGGACGAGGCCTCGGCTGTAAAAAGCGCTAGCATTGTTGGGGTTGAGCCGCAGCGAGTGAGCGAAATCCTCAACTGCTAAAGGGTAATTTTTGAGTTCTGAGTAAATAGTACCGCGATTGCTGTATGCTACTGCATCGCTGGGATTGAGTCGAATTGCTTGAGTAAAATCTTCTAAAGCTCCCTGCTTGTCTCCCGAAGCTGATCGAGCTAATCCTCGATTGCTGTATGCTTTGGGATTGTTGCCGTTGAGTCCGATCGTCAAACTGCAATCTTCGCTGGCCTTTTGAAATTGTTTTAAATTCAGATAAGCAATGCAGCGGTTGTTGTAAGCTGCTTCATCTTTTGGAGCGAGGCGAATTGCTTCGGTGCAATCTGCAATCGCTTTGTCGTAGGTGGCCAAATTCAAGTAAGCGCTGCACCGATTGGTATAAGCATCAGCGAGATCGGGTTGCAATTCGATCGCCTTAGTATAATCTTCCATTGCTCCTTGATAATCTGCCAGATTAAACCTGGCTCGACCACGACTGTAGTATACGCCAGCTTGTTTGGGGCTAATTTGAATGGCTTGAGTAAAATCTGCCATTGCTCCTGTTTTGTCCCCTGCTGCCGATCGAGCTAAACCCCGATTGCTGTAAGCTGTAGCATCGTTGGGACTGAGCCGAATTGCCTGAGTGTAGTCTTCTATTGCTGTGCGGTAGTCGCCCAAATCGTAGTAGGCTAAACCCCGCTGAGAGTATGCCTCACCGTCGCTGGGATTGAGTCGCACTACTTGGGTGAAATCTTCCACGGCCCCCCGCTTGTCGCCGATGTCGAGGCGGGCCATACCTCGATTGTAGAGAGCTTTGCTGTGGCTAGGATTGACTTTAATTGCTTGCGTGTAATCCTGTATTGCTTGCTCGGTTGCGCCCATGTCGTAGCGAACGTTTGCCCGCTTGTAGTAAGTTTCCGCATCGCTGCCATTCAGGGCGATCGCTTGAGTATAATCGGCGATCGCGCCTGTTGTGTCACCTTGCTGGGCCTTGGCCACGCCGCGGGCTAACAATTCTTTTGCCCTCGCGGGACTTTGACTCTGCCAAAAGTAAATTATCAGTGCTGTCAAGATTAAAGCTGCCGCTGTTGCAGCCAACAGCAGGAGTTTGGTTTGGCTTTGTCTTCGCGGTTGACTCATAGCGTCCGTGATGATTGTGGCTGGCGGCGGCTCAACCTCCAATTTTACGGCGATTTGTTTGAGGTCTGCTAAAACTTCGGCGGCCTCTTGATAGCGTTCCTCGCAGTCGGGGCGCACCATGCGATCGATAATATCTGCTAGGGCTGCCGAACAAGTTGCCCGGTTTCGCCAGGGAATTTCGTTTTTGTTGTTTTTTAAGGCACTCAGTTCGTTGGGTGAGAGTCCTGTGACGGCAAGCTGGGCGATCGTACCTAGAGCGTAGATGTCGCTATTGTAACGGGGGTTGCCGCTCAATTGCTCGATCGGCACGTATAAATCCTGAGCCGCCAAATCCTGTTTTTTTGCCTCATGCCGTTTAACAGAGTTCGGGGAAGTTTGCGACAACAAATGACAGTTAGCAAATTCCGGGTTAATTTCTTTGTCTAAGCTAAAGTCTACCAATACAAATTTGCCGTCTGACTCGCGCCGGATCGCTCTGTCTGGTTGAATTCTGCGGTGAATAAAACCCTTCTCGTGTATGAACACCAAAATTTCTAATATTTCTGATAGCAGACCAATTACTTGGTCTTCATCCCAAGGTTCACCGGGTATTAGTTCTTGACTTAAAGGTGGGCCGGTAATAAATTCTTCAATTAAGTATAAACTTTGATTTTCCTCAAAATACGCCAATAATTCGGGAATTTTGTCGTGTTTTCCCAATTTTTCAATTATTTCTGCGTTTCTTTGAAATATAACTTTGACTAATTCTGGAGTTTGCGAACTTGTGCCGGGGAGTCGCATTTCTCTAACCGTGCATTGCGGATACCCGGGACGGTGAGTATCTGCTGCTAGATAAGTTTTTCCCACCTCACTTGAGTCTGTGACTTTAATGATGCGGTAACGTCTGTCTAGAAGTTGACCAATCATGCTTTGCCCTCTACCCTGTCAATCGATTTTAGATTTTAGATTTTAGATTTTAGATTGAACCATTGACCCCACAGATAAATTCGGGGGGCAAGTTTCATCGGATACAGGTTTTTTCTTTCTCCACGGATGAATCCGGGGGCTTGTATCCTGGATTCTTTCGGTCAATTTTCCATTATCGCATGAAATCAGATTAGCCAAAATATGTGGCTGAGTAATTTAAGTTCGATCGATCCGTGACTCCTACCCAAAAACGGATAGTTGCTTTCCGACTGGAGTCGTGAGACGCCCAAAATTTTAGACTCTTGTTCAAGTTCCCAGATTGAGCTGTGGAGTCAATCTAAAATCTAAAATCGACTGACTGGCAAAACTGGCGCTCGGATTGGCTCGCCAAGTCCATCGCTGTTGCCACGCTCTTCTAATATTTTAGAAAAAAAATGCTGAAATTGTTTATCCTGTCAATGAGATATGTATAATTTAACAACCAAGCCGGAGGTCAGTCAAATGAAAGTACAAGTGGTTGAATCCCTAATTCAAGTTATCTGGTCTCTCGCAGCCGACGCACAATTAGCGATTCTAGGTAAAATATTACCAAATATCTCCTACGCTTCGAGCCGGAAACTGGTGCATTTTGCCCTAAAGGGCGACTATTTTAATTTTTTGAATGACGAACTAGAGATTTATACTCTCAAATACCGAGAAGCAATTGCCTGATACTCAAAAACAGGAAATTGAGAGAACTTTTGAATGTGTGAACAATAAAAATGTCTGAATCATTAACAAAAGGAGGAACGATCGCAGCGATCGCCACTGCCATAGTTCCCCAACAAGGCAGCGTCGGCATTGTGCGAGTTTCCGGTTCCGCCGCCTTAAAAATTGCCGAAACTCTGTTTCGCGCCCCAGGACGGCAAATATGGGAGTCTCACCGCATTCTTTACGGTCACATCCGCCGCCCCAAAACTCAAGAATTAGTCGATGAAGCTTTGCTGCTAATCATGAAAGCGCCGCGTTCTTTTACTCGCGAAGATGTGGTGGAATTTCACTGTCACGGTGGCATTATGGCCGTGCAGCAAGTCTTGCAGTTGTGTTTGGAACATGGGGCGAGATTGGCGCAGCCGGGAGAGTTTTCGCTGCGGGCTTTTTTGAACGGGAGGCTTGATTTAACTCAAGCTGAAAGTATCTCAGATTTGGTGGGAGCAAAATCGCCCGCTGCTGCACAAAGTGCTTTGGCCAGTTTGCAGGGAAAATTAGCGCAGCCCATTCGCAAATTGAGAACAACTTGTTTGGACGTGCTGGCAGAAATTGAGGCGAGAATTGATTTTGAGGAAGATTTGCCGCCTTTAGATGAAGCTAAAACTTATTTGGAAATAAATCATGTTTTGGAGGAATTGTCAACAATTTTGGCGACTGCCGATCGTGGAGAATTGTTGAGAACCGGTTTGAAAGTAGCGATTGTTGGGCGGCCGAATGTGGGAAAATCGAGTTTGTTGAATGCGTGGAGTAAGAGCGATCGGGCGATCGTCACGGATTTGCCCGGTACGACGCGCGATGTGGTTGAATCGCAGCTAGTTGTGGGCGGCATTCCGGTGCAGGTGCTCGATACTGCGGGCATTCGAGAAACCGAAGACAAGGTAGAAAAAATTGGCGTTGAGCGATCGCGCGCAGCAGCAAAACAAGCCGATTTAGTGTTGTTGACAATTGACGCGGCATCTGGTTGGACAGAGGAAGATTCGGAAATTTACGAACAAGTAAAGCACCGCCAGCTAATTATAATTATCAACAAAATCGACCTAGTAAAAACCATCCCCGAACTACCTTTTTCCTCAGAAATTCACCCAATAGTTGCCGCAGCCGCCGCCCTCGATCGAGGCATAGCAGACTTAGAAACAGCAATTTTAGATGCCGTTAGCAGGGGAAATTTGCAAGCAGCAAACTCAGACTTAGCAATCAACCAGCGACAAGCAGCGGCGTTAACTAAAGCTAAAATTTCTCTGGAACAATGCACAGATACTATTAGCAACAAATTGCCTTTAGATTTTTGGACAATAGATTTGCGCGGTGCAATTCAAGCATTGGGAGAAGTTACGGGCGAAGAAGTGACAGAATCAGTGCTCGACAGAATATTTAGCAGATTTTGCATTGGCAAATAGCAATGGTAAAAGATTGTTTATCTTGAACGGTCAAGCAGATATTATAGTGTTAAACCTGAAACAGCAAACAGATAACAGCAGTGCCATTACCTATCTACCACATTACCCCCATTGACAATCTAGAATCTATTATTTCTCAAGGTGGATTGTTAGCTTACAACGTTATGCTTGAGACAGAAACTAACTATACTAATATCGCCTATGAAAACATCCAAGATCGTCGCGCTAGAATTGGCGTTCCCTGCGGTGCAGGTGGCGTACTGCACGATTATGTTCCCTTTTATTTTGCACCGCGATCTCCGATGTTATACACCATTAATCAGGGGAATGTACCAAACTATACTCAAGGTCAAGCACCAGTTATTCACCTAGTTTCTGATGTATTTGAGATAGACATTAGGGGTTTAGATTTTGTTTTTACTGACGGTCATGCAGTCATGACATTTACCGAGTTTTTTGACGACCTCAACTATCTAGGTGCGATCGACTGGGATGTTATGGGCTCTCGTTATTGGTTTGATACAAATGAAGACAACGACCGAAAACGCAGGCGTCAAGCCGAGTTTTTAGTTAGAAACTTTTTGCCTTGGGAGTTAATCACAGAAATCGGCGTAATCGATTATACAATTCAATCACAAGTAGAAAATATTTTACAAAATTTTACAGATCAAACCCCCGTAAGAGTGCATAAAGATTGGTATTATTGAAATAAATAGTAGGAAATAAAAGTGATTGAAATCAAGGAAGGCAACCTTTTAGAAGCAAATGCAGAAGCCTTAGTGAACACAGTTAATTGTGTGGGAATTATGGGCAAAGGAATTGCCTTGCAGTTCAAGCAGGCTTATCCCGAAAACTTCCGCCAATATGAAAAGGCTTGTCGCGCCGGTGAAGTGCAGCCGGGCCGAATGTTTGTAGTATCTTCGGGCAATCTATTTAATCCCCGATACATTATTAATTTTCCAACTAAACGTCACTGGAGAGGCAAATCAAAAGTCGAAGATATTCAAACAGGACTAAAAGCTTTGATTCAGGAAGTAAAGCAATTAGGTATCACTTCTATTGCCGTTCCTCCGCTAGGCTGCGGAAATGGTGGCTTGTCTTGGAAGACAGTCAAACCGCTAATTGAATCAGCTTTTTCGGAACTGCCAAATGTGCAAGTTTTGCTATTTGAACCCCAGGCTACTCCGCAAGCTGATTCAATGCGGATTGCTACCGAAAAACCCCAAATGACTCGCGCTCGTGCCTTATTTATTAGCTTGCTCGAATTGTACGGAATTCCTGGCTATCGCTTGACAATGCTGGAAATTCAAAAGCTAGCTTATTTTCTTCAGGTAGCAGGTGAACCACTAAAATTGCAGTATGTGAAAGAAAAGTACGGGCCTTATGCAAATAATCTCAATCATGTTTTACAGAAGCTGGAAGGGCATTATATTCGAGGTTATGGAGACAGAAGCCGAGAGGCACAAATTTATGTGTTGTCTGAAGGTAAAATAGCCGCGCGGGATTTTTTACAAAATGCCCCCGATGCTAATGTTAGACTAGAGCGTGTGAGCGGGTTAATTAATGGTTTTGAAACTCCTTACGGAATGGAACTGTTGGCAACTGTTCACTGGGTTGCTAGGGAAAATAGGGAAGCAGCAGAGGATTCCGAAAGAGCGATCGAACTTGTACGCGAATGGAACATTCGCAAGAGCGAACTATTTAAGCCTCAACATATTCGCAAAGCGTGGCAGCGGCTTCGCGAGCAGAGTTGGTTTTTTTAGGATACCTTCTGCCTTCTGACTAATGCTGACTGAGGAGTAATTCTTACGATCGAGGTCTTCCCAGACTTGTAATATAAAGCACAGCCTCACCCGCAGGAATACCGAGAACGTCATTGACGCGATCGTCAAAAAAGCCCCCGATACCGCTGACACCCAAACGCAGTTGTATAGCTGCTAAATTCAACCGCTGGCCCAAATGACCCGCGTCCATGTGCAAATAGCGGTAAACTCGATCGCCATATTTTGCTACAGCCCTGTTCAAATCCGCCGTGTGAAACAACAGCGCCCCCGCATCTCTGCCCAAGTCTTGCCCCAAACACAAAAAATGCAGTTCCCTGCGGAAATTTTTAAACCTAATTTGCCGCAATTCTTGAGCTTTCGGAGCGTAATAGTAACAGCCTTCTTCTAACCCATGCACTCCCGAAACAGCAATAAAAGTCTCGATCAAACTTAAATCGAAATAGTCTGGATAACCGTCTAATCCTTGGTCAATATAGTGCTGGGGCTGGTAAGTAAAATCGAGCATAGCTAGCAGTTCGCCCAAGCTCAAAGAAGCACCTGTATAAGCACGGGTAGAACGCCTTTTGAGCATAGTGTTTTCTAAAGTTTCCAGGTTCACTCCCCAAGGAATCGAAGGAGTGACCGTCGAAACTTTAGTACAAAATGGAAAGTTGTATTTATCCTCTAATTCCCCTTCACTTTCATCCAGTTTCCAGCCGTCAGATCCGGTAGGGTCTGATTCTAAATGCGTGGCTTTGTGGAGGTATTTTAACAGTTGACCTTCGGAAATTTTTGGGTAATCTGTCGTGGTGTTTCCGGGCAAAGCTGTTTTAAATTTAGGCAAGTTTTGGTCAATATCTAGCAAGTCGGCTAAAGCAACTACACAAATAGCTCCTTCTTGCTCCGAGTCGATGTAGAGTAATTCATTGACAGCTTCGTCGGCGAATCCTCCAATCAGGTGAGGTCGGTAATCGTTGACGGCGCAAGCTAACTCGATATTACTCAATAAATGGCCAGTGTCTAGAAAAATTCGCCGATAAGCTCGGTCTTCGTAACGCCAAGAAGAACGGAAAAAAACAGTGGTAATGGCGATCGCCAATTGGGTATTTTCTAGCGCTGGCGACTGGAAACAAGCTGCTTGCAATGTCGGCCAAACTTGACTGTCCCAAAAATGAACAAGTGAATGAGTTCTGCACTGATAATTGTAGAGTCCGGCCGGCAACTGGGCAGTGCCACGGGAGATTAAATAAACCTCTGCTGGGTAGAGTCCACCCGCCGACGGTGCAGATCGCAAATACAGGTAGCTGTCGTCTACCGTCTGCACTTTCGCCGTCAACCCGTAGCTGCACAGCAACAAGCTAGATAACCGATGCCACCAAGCGGCATCGGGATCGGCATCGGCATCCTCGGAGGGGTCTTTTAGATAAGGCTTGAGGTCAAAATACGCTCCAATTTTATATTCTTTGAAAGGAACAGGTTGCTCTGTCCAATCTAGCTGTTTACTTTTAGCAGCAATGGTTTCAGGGTCGTATTTTGTCCGTTCGTGGTAGTGCTGAGCAATGGAGAGAGGAAGTTCTGGCATATTTCAGTAGAGGATTGGCTTTGGTTTCTCGATCTTGACATTACTAACCGCTTACTGGTTGAGCAAGGCAGAATTTTACAAATATAAAAAAAATCTTAGAAAAAATGCGACTGTTGTTACACAAGCTTAACATAATAAGAGACATAAGTATAAATACGCAGAAAAATAACCATTAATTACTGTTATGGATTGGCTGCAGTAGCTGTCGTCATGAGGAATGAAAATGCAAAAGCTAAGCGCTGAGGAATTGCTTGCTCAGTATGCTGAGGGCCAGCGAAACTTTAACGCCGTTGACTTAAGTGAACATAACTTGTTTCAAGCAGATTTGACAGAAATAAATCTTTCTGGTAGCGTTCTGAGGCGAGCTTATTTGCCCTACGGAAATTTGACTCAAGCCAATCTTTATAAAACTGATTTGCAAGATGCTGAATTGGGCGACATTCAACTTTATCAAGCTAACTTGTCGGAAGCAACTTTATCAAGAGCCAACTTATCAAGAGCAAATTTGCGTCACGCCAATTTGCAAGGTGCTAATTTGCAGAAAGCCAATTTGCAAGGTGCGGATTTGTACAATGCAGATTTGACGAATGCCGATTTGAGATATGCGGATTTAAGCCGAGCTAATTTGGAGAAAGCAAAGTTAAGCAAAGCTCAATTAGCGGGCTGCAACTTATTTCGATCGCGCTTGGTTGATTTGTCGGAAGCCGAGTGCGATCGCACTACTATCGGGCCCGAAGGCTATTGATGATTTGCAGCCGCTAGTCTAGCGCCTAGGGCGATCGGCTTAATTAGTCGTGAAGCGTAGCTAGAGCAATCCTAAATGATTCAGATAAATTTGTAGGGGTAGTGCTAAGAGTGCCTACCACCTATCTATCGGGCAACCGGGCGTGGGATTGCCCCTACAATAATTATGCAAATGATTTAGGATTGCTATATCCCGTAGGGAATCGCCCTTTTTACAATTTCTTAACATTTCTCGACATGGGGGAAAATGTGAGTTACAGTCGTAGAGAACTTATACCAATTTTTTATGAGGCCCCGTAGAATCTGATCCCCCCTAACCAAGAGGGCGGGCACGGGGGCACCGCCCCTACAAAGGGGGGGACAAGATTCTTCTCAAAGTCAACCCATACTCCCCAACGATCAGGGGGAGTAGGGGGTATGCGAGGGGGATCGAGATATGTGAAACTTCACATTAAATTGGTATTATCGCTCCGCAACAGTGACAATAAATAACACATTTGTCCAGCGAAAAACAGGCTAAAATTTATGAATTCTCCTGACAACAAATCCCGAGAACTCCGGCGCAAAGAACAAGAACTGCGGAAGCGAGAACAAGAAATTCGGCTCCGCGAACTAGAAGCCGAAATCGACCGCTCAGTGCCCGAACATCTAACAAGCAAGTACCAAGAACCAGACAGCCAAGTTAACGGCAAACTCAAACAGTGGCGCCGAAAAATTATAGCAGCCGCTCAATTTACAGGCATTGTCATTGCTGTTATCGTTGCAGTTCGCATAGCATCTTGGCTGGCAGCCGCCATGATAGTTGGAGGCATTGCTTGGATCGCTTACAAAATGTTTATTGAAGAAGACAAAATTTAAAAAGCTCAAGCAGGAAACTCTCAGGAAATACCCCATGAACCTTAAAGTAGAAACTAGCAACTTTCTCAACGATTTAGAGCGAGTAGCCGCCGTGCGCCGAGAAATTGCCACTCGCCTCAGCAACATCGCCACAGCCATCAACCAATCAGAATTAGCAGGAGGAGAAGCATCGGGAAAACTCGGTTTAGAAACAGACAACGCCGACATTGATGTCGCCAGTAAAAACTTGCGCCAAGGAGTCTTTCGGCTGCTAGTGCTAGGCGACATGAAACGCGGTAAAAGCACTTTTCTCAATGCGTTAATCGGCGAAAACTTACTGCCCAGCGATGTAAATCCCTGTACAGCTTTGCTGACGATTTTGCGCTACGGTTCGGAAAAAAAAGTCACAGTTTATTTCAATGACGGCAAAAGCCCAAAACAGCTAGATTTTAAAAGTTTTAAACAGAACTACACAATTGACCCCGCTGAGGCAAAACGCTTAGAAGAAGAAAAGAAACCAGCATTTCCAGATATCGATTGCGCCGTAGTAGAATATCCCTTACCTTTGCTGGAAAAAGGCATAGAAATAGTAGACAGTCCCGGACTGAACGATACAGAAGCCCGCAATGAATTATCTCTCGGTTACATCAACAACTGCCACGCTATTTTGTTTGTGCTCAGGGCAACTCAGCCTTGTACAATGGGTGAAAGACGCTATCTAGAAAATTACATCAAAGGTCGCGGATTGAGCATTTTCTTCCTGATAAATGCTTGGGATCAGGTGCGGGAAAGTTTGATTGACCCGGATGATCCTGAAGAATTGGCAGAAGCAGAAGGGAAACTGCGGCGGGTTTTTCAAGCTAATTTGGCTGAATATTGTTTAACAGAAGGCCACGACATTTACGACGAGCGAGTGTTTGCAATTACCTCAATTAAGGCGCTCCGGTTGCGGATGAAAAACCCGGATGCGAATTTGGCAGGAACTGGTTTTCCAGAGTTTATGGCGGCACTGAATACGTTTTTGACGCAGGAAAGGGCGATTTCGGAATTGCGTCCGGCGAGGACTTTGGCGCGTCAAATTTCTGCTCGTGTCCGCGAAGCTGTTGGGCGCAGATTACCATTACTCGATCGCGATGTCAATGAGTTGAAAGAAAAGATTGATTCAGTTGAGCCGGAGTTTAAAAAGCTGACTCAGATTCGCGATGAATTTCAACAAGAAATTAGCGAAGTTAGAGATAGTAAATCGCGGGCGATCGCAGATTCTTTTCGCACCTACGTTCTCAACTTAGAAAATACCTTTGAAACAGATTTCTTACGGTATCAACCGGAACTGAGATTTCTGGATTTCTTCAGCCAAGGCAAGCGAGAAGCTTTTGAAGCATCGCTCAAACGAGCATTCGAGCAGTACATCAATGACAAACTAGCAGCTTGGACTCTCACGGCCGAACAAGAAATGAATTCAGCCTTTTCGCAGCTATCGAAAAGTGCCGCAAATTACGGAGCATCTTACACGAAAGTGACTGAAAAAATTACCGAAAAACTGACGGGACAAAAAATACCAGCAGCAGTCAGCCACTCGAACGAAGATAACTCCCCAGGTTGGGCAAAATGGGCGATGGGATTGTTCTCCTTAACGACCGGAAATCTGGCAGGAGTAGCAATGGCCGGAGCGGGTTTTGATTGGAAAAATATCCTGCTCAACTTAATCACTGTGTTGAGCGTCAGTACGATTCTTGCTAGTTTGACGGGGATTGTTTTGGGGCCGCTGTACTTGGCTTTATTGGGGATGGGTGTTGGGGTTTTGCAAGCAGACGGAGCTCATAAACAGTTGGTGAAAGCGGCGAAAAAAGAGCTAGTGAAATATCTGCCGCAGGTGGCTCAAGAGCAGTGGCAGCCGATTCATGATGCTGTAAAAGAGTGTTTTGATGTTTATGGGCGGGAAGTGGGCGATCGCATGAATGCTGATATTACTTCTCGGAAATCTGAGTTAGATAATTTGCTGGCTCAAAAGGAATCTCGCGAGATTAATTGTCAGGCTGAATCGCAGCGGTTGAAAAAATTGGATGCTGATGTTTCTGCAGAGTCGCAGAGTATTGAATCGCTATATCAATGTTTCCTAGCATCGGCGGGAAGCTAGGCGTGTTTTCAAACTTGAAATTAGCTTAAATTGTAGTTGGGTTTCCTTCCTCAACCCAACCTACAGAATAGTTTGAAAACACGCTCTAATCCCCCAGTCTAATTACCGTTGTTATTGACCCAAGATTGGGAATGATCGCAAGAAAATTGACATGGTGCGGAGCCTGCGGCAGAAGGGGCTTAAGGATGTGGATGAGTAGATGCAGACATTAGGGGGTAAATATGGATAATGATAAAGTTTCACAGAAATTAGAGAGATTAGAAAGAAACTTGAAAAGTATTCAAGCCCTTGAAGACAGCTCTGCCAAAATCAACCGACTTATCAACATGGCTCAACAGTTTGAACTTGTCGATCGCCATGAGAAAGCTCAGGAAATTTATCAGGAAGCCTTAGAACTTACCCAAAACTTTTCGGATAGCTATGATAAGGTTTGTTTGCTACAAAACTTGGGCTTGTGGCAAGAGGCAACCCTAATTAATCAAAAGCTGCTGAACAACAGGCTTAACCAAAATCTGCCAGATGGCCCTGAAAAGATAGATATACTTAAGCAACTAGGTCGTTTTCAAGAGGCGATCGAAATTACTCAAAGATTGACAAATGGCTATACAAAGGCAGCTACCTTAATTGAAATTGCCAATCTCATCCAAGAACCAAATCAGAAAAATTATCTCTGGCAAGAGGCACTTTTGGTTGCCGAAACAATTAAAGATATAGAAGAAAGAGATAGAATATTAGTCCATCTGGTTAAAAAAAAATTAGAGAGGAAGCTCGATCGTTCCCATGAATTATTGCCTGAAGAACTGCTAGGGCATTCAAGAGTTATTGCAGTGATAGAGGAAAAAATTTCAGAAGAGCAATACAAGCAAGCTCTTCAAATTGCTCTAAGAATTGAGCAGATAGAACACAGAAATACTGCATTGTACGATCTGGCTTCTTCTCGATATGATAATAGAGATTGGGGGATCGACCTCATCAATCAACACTATATTGTTACTCCCCCAGATTTTTCTCATAAACAAGTACAAGGAATGCAGTTTAGGCAGAGCAGGTATTCAAATACATTAGCTGCATTTGAAGAGCCACCTTTATCAAATTGCACCGATCGGGAGAAGGTACAAACTGCCTATCGCTTTATTTATCTACCTAGTTTTCACCCCAGCTTAGTCATTCGAGTTTGGGGAGATACACTGAGTACACCTTGCTTGCAGGCTGTTACAAAAGTAGGAAGCAAGGTAGGGAGTGAAGAGCCTTGGATGCTCACAGAAGCAAAATCTTTGGAATTACTGACAGCCATCAATGAGAATAAATTTTGGCCTTCCATTACTTGGGATTTGTCTTGGGGTTTGGATGGATCGAGGTGGGTGTTTGAAGGCTGGAATCAAGGAAAATACAAGTGGTTGGATGCTTGGAGTCCTAATAATGGACCAGCATATCGCCTTGGGAAAGTTTTCTTGTCTCTCTTCCCAGAAAACTTATTAGAACTAACTAGAATTTACTGAACCTCCTACAGGTTCACGAGAATAAGTAATATGAGGCTCGATCGATCGCTTATAATATATGTAGGTTGGGCCCTTGGAACGAACCCTACGCTTCGGTTCGCCCAACAAATCTACAAAACCCAACAAATCTACAAAAAATGTTGGGTTTCACTTCGTTCAACCCAACCTACAGCTAACTAAATGAAATAAAACAACAATATGCAACAACCCGAAATTTATCAATACCTGACCGACTATCTCAAATCAGCACTCGGTATTCTCGAACTTGACAAAAACTCCCAACTGTATCGAGATACTACCTCAATCTGCGACTATCTCGCCAAACCAACTTTTCAAATCGCTGTCTTTGGCCCGTTTAATTACGGTAAGTCAACTTTGCTCAATGCTTTGCTTGGAAATCGTGCTTTGCCGATCGACCTCGTGCCCACTACAGGTGCTGCCATTTATGTCAACTACGGCGAGGAATTGCACGCAAAAATTACCCTGAAAGACGGCACGGAAATTAGCGAACCGGGGACTGATGTTTTGAAACGCTATGCCATCCTTGACGACGCGAGACAAATGCGGGATGATGTGGCCGCCGTTAATGTTTATTGTCCCCATCCATTCCTGCAAACCGGTGTGGAATTGCTGGATTTGCCGGGAACCAATGACCGCGAAGAACAGGATAATTTGGTTCGGGATAAATTGCTAACGGCTGATTTAATTGTGCAGGTTTTAGATGCTCGCAAATTGATGACTTTAGGCGAACGGGAGAACTTGAGAGATTGGTTGAGCGATCGCAACATCAACACAGTCGTCTTTGTTGCCAATTTTCTCAATCTACTCGAACCAGACGACCAAAAACAAGTTTACAATCGGTTGTTGTTTGTTGCCGAAAGTTTTCGCTCCAATTTGCCGAACAATATCAGCAATATCTACCGCGTCGATGCTTTGCCGGCTTTGAGGGCGAGGCTGAAAGGAGATGTGGCGGCCGCCCAAACTACAGGAATTGCCAGCTTTGAATCGGCTTTGCAAAGTATTGTAGCAGATCAACAGGAACAATTAGCAGTTAAGTTGCCCAGAATTGAAGCTATAGCTACTAAAATTTGCCAATCTCTCCGAGCCAAAGCTGAAACTGTCACCGCAGAAATAGTCGCAGGTCAAAAAAAGCACAAAGACAAAATTGAAATTAAACAAAAAGCCGAAAAACTGATATCAAAAGGCTTTCAAGCCAGCGTTTCGGATTTCGAGATTTGGCTTTACCAGCCCACACTTTTGCAGCGGTATCAATCGGAAATGGCGCTGTCGCTCCAGGAAGGGAGTTTTGATGCGTGGAAGCTAAAATTTGAGCGAGAGGTCTTACATCAGCAGCAAACCATCGCAGAATGGGTAAATAAAGCTTGCGAGTTCTTTGATAAAGAACAGCCGATCGCACTTTTGATTTCCTTTCCTCCATCCCCGCAAGTCAGTTTACCGGATCCGCCACCACCTCCAGCTCAAAAGTCGAACGAGGGCGAAGTGGCTCCAGTGGCGATCGCCACCGGCTTAGGTTGGCTATTGGGCGGGCCTGTGGGAGCCGCAGTAGTCGGCGGTGCTAGCTATATTTTGAATAAAAGAACTGGGTATGAAAAGCCGCCTGAATCGTCAGAAGCTTATCTAAATCAAGTAACGGAAATTTGCAGCGAGGCTGCTAAAAACTATCTCGCTCGCTTCAGTACCGATACTTTTTCCATGCTGCAACACTACAAGGAAATCGCCGGAAAAGTTATCTGTTTTCAAGAAAGCAAAGAGCCATTAAATATGAATGTTCAGCAGTACCAGTTACAGTTAGTAAATAATTTAATCGATAACTTAGAAGCACAATTGGAGAGAATAAAACTTATATAATTTGAGATTTTAGATTGGTTTCATGGCACTGTCAAATCATCAAGAACAGGCTTTCCGGCCTGTGCCACAAAAATTCAGTTTTATTGTGGGAAGAACAGGCTTTCCGGCCTGTGCCACAAAAATTCAGTTTTATTGTGGGAAGAACAGGCTTTCCGGCCTGTGCCACA
>NZ_JAUBTT010000020.1:0-53993 GCF_036705125.1 Microcoleus sp. B7-D4 | reverse complement strand
AAAATTCAGTTTTATTGTGGAACGGGCATCTTGCCCGTTCCTAAAAATAATGAAAGATCCGATTTCTAATCAGTCACTGCTTTAACTTCCTTCAAATGACCAAATCTGTAATTAACGGCAAATGATCCGAACCGACATTGCGGCCAGTACGAATCTTCAAAACACCAATTTCTTTGCTGACTAGAAAGTGGTCGATCGGAATATAAGCTAGCGGCATAAAAGTCGGCCAAGTCGGTAAAATGCCAAAGCCCGATCGCGCATTTCGCAAATTTCCAGTTTTTACCATATTTTTGTAGAATGGCGACCACATTGTGGTATTTAAATCCCCAACCACAATCAGCGGATTTTTTACTTGGGCTGCATACTCGCCGATGCCTGCTAGCTGTTTATTGCGATCGATAAAACTCTCCTGTTTGACTGGCACTGTCGGATGAGCAAGAATCAGAGAAATCATTTGACCTTGAAATTTAACATCCGCAAACAAGCTCTTTCTTCGATTTGAAAAAGCTTTAACAGAGGAATTTTCTAAAGGCAGCTTGCTGTATATTGCACTGCCAAATCTCTCAGATTCTTGCTGGGTAGAAGAGTAAGGAAAAATCTCGCTTAAAACCGATAATTCTTTTGCCCAAGTTGAGTTGACTTCTACAAAAACCGCGATATCAGGTTGTTCTGCTTGAACCAGCGAGATCACCTCAGAATATCGCCGATTACTCCTTAAAACATTTGAATGCAAAATCCGCAAGTTGTGTCCGGGCGTTGCTCCTGCAAATGCTGGCGCTGGAAAATACCAAGGAACAATTTCCGCCAAATTAATGATAATGCAAAATGCGCTCACCAGCCACCATATTTTTTTTGAGCGCACGAGAGCGAAGAATATAAAAGTAGAGAAACCAACCAGCAGATATTGTAGTTTAAAATGAGAACTCAATTCAAAAAAAATGTTGAATTCTCCCAGATAACCGACTATTGACAATACGGTATTTACAGTTGCTGCGATAATAAACCATTTTAAAATTACGTACTTCAAACTAAGGTTTTTGTTGGGTATGCTGTGCATCACCGCCCATTTGAGCTTGATTTTGAGGTCGTTGGTAATCAGCAATTTATCAATTTCTGTTACCAGTTGTTCTTCCTGTCCCAACACTCGCCGCTTTTGATAAAATCTCACCAGCAAGCTATCTACCACAAAATAACTAAAATAATTTGCAACAAATCCTACAAATACCAACACACCTAAACCGATCAGCATACCAAAGGAACCGCCGACTTTAACCAAACCCGACCAAACGGCTGCGTCACCTGTTTTCCCTGTAGCTGCTATGGCTATAAATAGCATTAAAGCAGGCAATCCGATCGTGATTGTGTTTCTGATGATATAGTCCATTATACAATTTTAGATTTTAGATTTTAGATTTTAGATTGGAAATGAATGATGCAGTTTGTATAGTCAGCACTACGGACTGGTTGACTTAATAACGGCTTGACCAAATAGAGAGACTCCTTAATTTTCATATATTTCTAACGGTAAGTTGTCGGGATCTCTGAAAAATGTAAACCGTTTTTCTGTAATTTCGTCAAGGCGAATGTTTTCTACTTCTACTTGTTGGGATTTTAAGTAAGCAACTGATGCTTCTATGTCCTCTACGGCAAAAGCTAAATGTCTCAAACCGCAAGCTTCTGGATTGTTAACTCTTTCAGGAGGATGGGTAAATGAGAAAAGCTCGATGGTGTCGCCATTTCCGACTCGCAAATCTAGTTTGTAAGAATTCCTCTCGGTTCGGAAAGTTTCTTTGATAATGGAGCATCCCAATACTTCTACATAAAATTTCTTCGATACTTCGTAATCCGAACAAATAATCGCCACATGATGTATTGCTTTTATTTTCATTTTAAAAAAGTTAGTTAGTTGCGTTTTTCTGAGATGTTACACCATTCTCAATAAGCTTTTTATGAACAGGCTTTTCGGCCTGTTCCACAACAAAATTCACTCTTTGTGGAACAGGCCGAAAAGCCTGTTAAGCGAGAATGGTGCAAGATGTGAGGTTTTTCCAAAAGCACAGCACGCTATTGACAATTATATTTGACGATCGCAGACTCTGCGAGAAACCCTGCTAAATTCAGGGCGAGATCCTTTTATTTTCCCCCGCCCAAATCTTAATCTGAAAAATTTCTGCAAAAAAAGTACCCTACTTTGATAAAATGAGAGTTTTGCAGTCAATCACCCAATTTGCATCTCAGGAGACAAGCACTATGGCCCGTATGTATTACGACACCGACGCGAACCTAGACCTCTTAGCCAACAAAACTGTGGCTATCATCGGCTACGGTTCCCAAGGACACGCCCACGCCCTTAACCTCAAAGACAGTGGCATGAATGTCGTTGTCGGTTTGTATCCCGGTAGCAAATCTGCAGCCAAAGCAACCGACGCGGGTTTAACAGTTCACCCGGTAGACAAAGCAGCCGCCGCTGCTGACTTCATCATGATTTTATTGCCCGATGAAGTTCAAAAAACTATTTACAAAGAACAAATCGAACCGAACCTTTCTGAAGGAAATGTTTTAGCATTTGCTCACGGTTTTAACATTCACTTCGGCCAAGTTGTTCCCCCTGCCAATGTAGACGTAGTAATGGTTGCCCCCAAAGGCCCCGGACACTTGGTGCGACGGACTTACGAACAAGGGGAAGGTGTTCCGAGTTTGTTTGCAGTATATCAAGATGCTTCCGGTCAAGCGCGCGATCGGGCAATGGCCTATGCTAAAGGTATCGGCGGCACCAGAGCCGGCATCCTTGAAACCACTTTCCGCGAAGAAACAGAAACCGATCTTTTTGGCGAACAAGTAGTTTTGTGCGGCGGTTTGAGCGCCTTAATTAAAGCTGGATTTGAAACTTTAGTTAACGCCGGATACCAACCGGAATTAGCTTATTTTGAATGTTTGCACGAAGTTAAACTTATCGTTGACTTAGTAGTAGAAGGAGGCCTCGCCAAAATGCGCGACAGCATCTCCAATACCGCAGAATACGGCGATTTAACTCGCGGCCCCCGCATCGTCACGGATCAAACCCGCGCCGAAATGCGTAAAATTCTCAGCGAAATTCAATCCGGTCAATTTGCCCGCGAATTCGTTCTCGAAAACCAAGCCGGCAAACCGGGCTTTACCTCCATGCGCCGTCAGGAAGCAGAACATCCTATTGAAGAAGTTGGTAAAGATTTGCGAGCTATGTTTAGCTGGTTGAAAAAGCAGGCTTAATCAATTTTAGATTTTAGATTTTAGATTTTAGATGGGAGGACAAATCTAAAACAGTCCTGGACGCCTAACCTCTATCTGTAGGGTGTGCAATGCACACCTTACCGATGGGAAAATCTCAAATCTCAAGTTTAATCGATTACAGATTAGAGATGGGATAAAAAATCTAAAATCTAAAATCCAAAATCTAAAATCGTCATGTTTGGTTGTGCTTCGCTTAACCCAACCTACAAGAAAATGGCTAAGTATTGTTAGAGAAACCGGGTTTCTCGCTGGTAGATCAAAACTATCGACTCGGGCTAGGACTTTTTTGCAATTTCTCAATATCCTGTTGCCTTTTCTCGTTGAAATCTCTCGGCCTCAACCAATCTGGCCACAACCCGACGAAGAACTTTCGACTGGCCACGCTAGTATCTCTTACAGGTTTGGGGAGAAAAGTTAAAGTGTCACCGTAAAGGGTAAACAGGGCTGCCAACAGAAGCAATAGCGGGATAAGATTTTTTTTAGGCATCGCAGTTGGGGAGTAGAGTTTGTGAAAGCGCTTGGTTATATTTTGCCCCTGCACGGACAAAAAATATCAGAAACAGCTTAAGAAGAAAAATAGACCTCAGCAATCTCGGACGCGGCCGTGCCGTTTCCCTACCCCAAAATCATCAATCTTCTTCGATGAAAGATGTAACCATCGCCCGATTAATTGTAGGAAAACGGCACGGCGCGGTGTCCTGACTGTGGGTAATATCAATTCCGATGTCACCGGATTTGATATTATATCATGTCCGATCGATTGACCATAATATCCCGGCCGGGGCGGGTTTTTGAGATTGTCAATTATTGGCAGATATTGTTGGTGAACCCGCCCCTACCTAATTTCGGGTAATTGACCAGAGATCATATTAGTTAATGACTAATCACTAATCACTAATCACTAATCACTAATCACTACTTATTCCTTTGAATAAAAGTTTGCACGACTGTATTAATTTCCGGGGAAATTTCTGTTACTAGCCGCACCGGGATTGCCGATGTAGAAGCAAATTGCGCGTATTCTGGTGTTAGAAAGACGGCATATTTGTCAGCTTCGGCAGTTAGTTGAGCGGCGGTAGCCAAACTTACAGCTTTAATATAATTGCGTATGCTAACAGCTTGGTCGCCGACAAGTTCATCGCCGGTAATTTCTGTGCTGGGTCGGCGAACTTGGTTTAAAGTTGTACTCGGATCTTTGACGCTTAAGTGGGTTGCTCCTACAAAACCGACTAGCCATTTAGGAGATGGAATTTTCGGAAAGCCGGCAATTTGTTCGGCTAAGGCGGGAGTGGTTTTGTCGGCAGAAGATGCTACTATTAATGTGGGAATCTTAATTTTACTTAAGCCCGTTTCTCCAAATAATAATGATGCGATCGGATTCATGGCGATCGCCCTTTTAATCCTCCCATCCCGCAATTGATACCGTTCTTCGGGCAATCCGGCCGCGGCGCACTGAATGCCTTCGCCTAAGCTGAACCCAATCAAGTCCCCTTGACACCTTTGTTTGAGTCCGCTCAATTGCAGTTCGGCGCCGGCCACGGACAAGGCTGTAGCGCCGCCGAAGGAATAGCCAATTATTATCGATCGGTCGATCGCAATTTTCCCCTGCAAGTTATCATCAGTTTGGTTCAATTTTGTCAGTTCGTCGAGTACAAAACTGATGTCTTTGGGACGGTCTAAAAACTCTTGAGGAGCTAGCAACGGACACTTCCCCGCCATCGCAGCATTGGTGTTCGTCTCGTTGCTGCCCGGATGTTCTAAAGCTGCTACCACATAGCCGTGAGACGCCAAATGCTCGGCTAAATAGCGCAAATCCGTGCGGACGGAACCCAAGCCGTGAGAAAAGACGATCGTCGGTTTGTCGGCTGTCGCAGCTCTCGACCAATACACATCAACCGGAATAGGTCGATTGCGGGCGCTATCGTTCAAATCTAGCGCCCGTACCTGCACGACATTAGGGCCTGGCTGGGTTGGATCGAAAGGCAGCTTAAACGCGGGTTTAACCGCTGCTAACTGAGGTGCGATCGCCGCCATAAAGCGCTGAGTTTGCCAAAAACTTACGTTCATATTTCCCAAAACAGCGAAAGCTCGATCGAGATCCACCACCACCCGCGAGCTCGGATAAGATTCAATGAAACTCAATATAGATAAGCCTTCCGGTGCTTTTGCTCCCTGCACCAGAGCGGATCGCAGCGCTTCCACACCCCCACCGTCGCGCCTGGGTATGACAGTAGTCAAATCCGTCAGGATGCCAGTGCCGATGCCCGTATTTAGCAAGTTGCTCAGGCCGACTACATTTAGGGGAATTTTCGCTTGCAGCGCCCGAAAAATTTTACTCCGCTGTTCCTCAGACAGGAGATTGGCGTATGCTTGCAGTTTGGCGGGGACTTTTCCTGTTTCTGCGAGTTCGCGCAAATCCGCAACCGATATTGACGATTCTAAAATACCTTTGCGGATAACAACCGTTTCTGCCGCTTTTACAGAGGATGTCGCGTCGCTGAAAGTGCCGATCGAAATCGAACCCAAAATACTCGCCACCGAAGAAAACCATCTGAAATTTGGTCTGATGCTCATTTTTACGTTATTGAACTAGAGGGGGTATATCACCATATTCTCAAAATTCTCCCAGATACTGAGAAATTATCTCGATCGGGGTGCCAAAGGCTTTGCCTTTGGTATATTTAATTGCAGATCGATAATGCTTCTATTGCCTACTTACAGTTAAATCTAGACTTCGAGAACTTATTAGCCATAATTGTCAAGCAAAGATGGTCATTTCGCTTAAGGTACTAAGGGGAACTGCGGTTGACATAATATTTTGTGTTAACTATAATAAGCAACTAAACCCTATCCTATCGTTTCCGCCGAAATCGGAATCATAATTTTTCGAGTGCAGTGCCAGCGTCCCGCTCGCATCATATCGTTGCCGCAGGCATGAGAAAAAATATACTTACCTCAGCTATCAACATGATTTCAATGAATACCTTGACACTTCCCGACTACCAAATCAGCGCCCCTATCTCCGACGGCTTGAATACCTGCATTTACCGAGGCATTAGAGAATTAGACGAACAACCAGTCATCATCAAAATCCTCAAGGCAGAATTTCCCACCCTCGAACAAATTACCCGCTTAAAAAACGAATATAAAATTACTCAGCATTTACAGGTAGAAAGCATCGTCAAATCCTACAGTCTCGAAACATATCAAAACCGTCTCGCCCTGATTTTAGAAGACTTTGGCGGCAACTCACTCAGCAAAATAATCTCAACAAAACTCAACTTAACAGCATTTTTAAACATTGGCATTCAACTAGCATCAGCACTAAACTCGCTGCATCAAAACAGTATCATCCACAAAGACATAAAACCATCCAACATTATCATCAACCAGGAAACAGGAACTGTCAAACTTACCGACTTCAGCGTCGCTTCCCGGCTGAGCAAAGAAAACCCCCAAATTAACAGTACCAACTTAGTTGAGGGTACGATCGCCTATATGTCTCCCGAACAAACCGGGAGAATGAACCGCACCTTAGATTATCGCAGCGATTTCTATTCCCTCGGCGTCACATTTTACGAAATGCTGACAGGCAAATTGCCGTTTAACAGCAGCGATATTTTAGAACTCGTGCACTGTCACATTGCTAAACATCCCGCGCCGCCTTGTGAATGCAGAACAAATCAAGAAAATGGTGATGAAATTCCGCAAGTTGTTTCTGATATTGTGATGAAGCTTTTGGCGAAAAATGCCGAAGATAGGTATCAGACTGCCGAGGGGATAAAGGCAGATTTAGAAAAGTGTTTGAATAGTTGGCAGACAACTGGAGAAATTGTTTATTTTGTACCGGGACAGTTGGATCGATCGGGACAACTGTCAATACCTCAAAAACTCTACGGGCGAGAAGCCCAAGTCGATCACCTGCTTGCTGCTTTTGAAAGAGTAGGGACACCGCATTGCCGTCTCCTTACGGGTGACGGTGAAAATGTAGGGATACGGCACTGCCGTCTCCCTACGGATGACGGGCGAAGCGAAATAGTCCTAGTTTCCGGTTATTCGGGAATTGGCAAAACCGCTATTGTTAATGAAGTTCACAAGCCAATTGTCCGGCAGCGCGGCTATTTTATCAATGGCAAATTTGACCAATTTAAGCGCAACATTCCTTATGCAGCTTTGATTCAAGCTTTCCAGTCATTAATCGGGCAGTTGCTGACTGAAAGTAGCGAAAAATTGCAAGCTTGGCGCGAAAAATTGTCGGCTGCTTTGGGTGCAAACGGTGCAGTAATTGCTGACGTGATTCCTGACATTGAGCTAATTATTGGCAAACAGCCGGAAGTGCCGCAACTGGGGCCTGCCGAATCTCAAAATCGCTTTAATCGAGTTTTCCGAGAGTTTATCGGCGTCTTTACTCGTGCAGAACATCCGCTGGTACTCTTTTTAGACGATCTGCAGTGGGCGGATTCGGCATCGCTGAATTTAATGCAATTGTTGGTTGGCGATTCGGAAAGTCAATACTTGCTTTTGATCGGTGCTTATCGGGATAATGAAGTTAGTCCGACTCATCCGCTAATGCAGGCGATCGAGCAAATTGAAAAAACGGGCACTCCCGTTCATCATATCGTCTTGCAACCGCTGGATTTTGCGAATGTCTGCGAATTAATCGCCGATACCCTCACCGTTAACGACAAGGTGCAATTGCTGGCTGAGTTAATCTTTCACAAAACGGGCGGCAATCCTTTTTTTATCACGCAGCTTTTGCAAGCACTTTATCAAGAAAATCTGTTAAAATTTGAATTTAGCAGCGGCCATTGGCAGTGGAGTTTAGCGGAAATTCAGGCGATCGGCATTACTGATAAAAGTGTCGTGGAACTGGTAGCCAGCCGCATCGAAAAACTGCCAGAAACAACGCAGCAAATGTTAAAATTGGCGGCTTGTATTGGCGATACATTCAGCCTCGATGTCTTGTCAATTGTCAGCGAACAATCCCCGGCGCGAGCAGCTAGCGAACTCTGGGCGGCACTGCAAACTGGATTGGTTCTCCCGTTGAGCAATGCTTACAAGATTCCGCTGGTTGGAGGCTGGGGATCGGAGAATTTGCGATCGGGGCGGGCCGGGGGGCACAGCCCCTACGAGCAATCGAAGATTTCCTACAAATTCCTGCACGACAGAGTGCAGCAAGCAGCTTATTCTCTGATTCCCGACGGCGAAAAGCAAGCAACGCACTTAAAAATCGGTCAACTGCTGCTAGACAATACTCCCGCCTCCGAGATTGAAGAAAATGTTTTTGATATTGTCAACCAACTGAATGTCGGCGTTGAATTCCTCGCAGAAAAAACAGAAAAACATCAACTGGCCAAACTGAATCTGATCGCTGGGAAAAAAGCTAAAGCATCTAATGCTTACGAAGCTGCTGTCAGATATTTGAATGTCGGTTTGGGACTCATCAACCCCCTTGGCGTGGGAAGTGTAGGGGGGTCAAGTTGGGAGACTGATTATGACTTGACGCTGAACCTGCACGTAGAAGCAGCGGAAGCGGAATATCTCAATACTAACTTTGGGCGATCGCAAGAATTAGCTGATGCCGTTTTGCAACAAGCTACAAACCTGCTCGATCGAGTTAAAGTCTACGAACTGCAAATCCAGTCTTATTTGTCTCAAAACCAGATGATAGAAGCCATCGATACTGGTTTAAGAGCTTTGGGAATGTTGGGAAATTCCCTATCTGAAATCCCCCGAGAGGGTTTGGGTGGAATTAAGTTACCTCAGCTTGATGAAATCGAAAAATTTCCGGTAATGACTGATGACTATGAGTTAGCCACAATGCGGATAATCTCGGCTGTTCTTTCTCCTATTTTTATTGCAAAATTAGAACTATTGCCACAAATTATCTTCACCATGGTCAATTTTTCTATGGAACGGGGTAATTCAGCACTTGGGGCGATCGCCTATAGTTGGTACGGCTTGCTGCTGGCTGGGGTATTCGGAGAGATAGAGGCTGGATATCATTCGGGAAAGCTAGCTTTGAAGCTATTAGACCAATTCAATTCTAAACAACTTAAATGCCAGGTTTATACCACATTTAACGCTTTTATCCGGCACTGGAAAGAACATACCAGAGAGACGATTTTACCTTTAAAAGAGGCGATGCAAAGCGGCTTAGAAACAGGAGATTTAACTTATAGCATTTATGCTGGTTACAACATTTTTACAGGTGCCTTTTTGATGGGAGAACCGCTAAACACTGTCGAACAAAAACAATTGCAATGCTTGATTTTAGCACGGCAACTAAAACAAGAACATTCGATAGACTTAGTTGAAACATGGGGACAGCTTCTTTTGAACTTACAACAAAACTCCGCAAATCAATTTCATGTGGTCGATGAAAAATTTAATGAACAAGAAATGTTGCCGCGACTTAAAAAAACCCATAACAACCTGGGAATTTTTAATTTTTATCTTGGTAAAATGCTGAGTTATTACTTATTTAAACAATCCGAAAAAGCAGTTGCCAACGCATCTTTAGCTGCCGGATATGCACAAGTAGTAATTGGCTTTGCGATCGTCGTCACGCACAATTTTTACTATTCCCTGGCCCTCCTCGCTGTGTATCCAACTGCTGGCAGTGCAGCACAAGAAAAACACTTGATGCAAGTAGCAGCAAATCAGGAAGAAATGCAGAAATGGGCGCACCACGCCCCCATGAATTACCAGCACAAATACGATTTGGTAGAGGCAGAAAAAGCGCGTGTTTTCGGTAAAAATTGGGAAGCAGCAGATTATTATGACAAAGCCATTCAAGGAGCCAAAGAGCAGGGATACATCCAAGAACAAGCACTCGCCAACGAACTTGCAGCCGAGTTTTATTTGTCTTGCAACAAAGACAAAATCGCTCAAGTCTATCTCACAGAATCTTACTACGGTTACATCCGCTGGGGAGCGATCGCGAAAGTCAAAGATTTAGAAGCCAGATATCCCCAATTAGTCGCCCAAACCCTCAACCGAGAAACCAAAACCCGCGATTTAACCGTCACCGCCACCACCACAACCACCAACAGCAATTTTAGCAATGCCTTAGATATCGGCACATTCATCAAAGCATCTCAAGCTATTACCAGCGAAATTTTCCTGGATAAATTGCTCGCCCGTTTAATCAAAATTTTTTTAGAAAATGCCGCCGCTCAAAAAGCAGTGCTGATGCTCTACAAAGATGACAATCTTTTGATACAAGCAGCTTGTACGGCAGAGCAAAATCAAGCCGCCGTCTTGCAATCCCTTTTAGTTGAAATTAGTCAAGATTTGCCCGTCTCGATTGTAAACTATGTTGCGAGAACTCAAAAAGACTTGGTTTTAAACAATGCAGCCTCAGACGGCTTGTTTACCGCCGATCCGTATGTTGTCAGCCGTCAGCCCAAGTCAATTATTTGCAATCCAGTCATTTATCAGGGCCAACTCACAGGCATTCTTTACCTGGAAAACAACTTAGCAGCGGGTGCATTTTCTCCCGAAAGATTGGAAGTTTTAAAGTTGCTCACTTCTCAAGTTGCGATCGCCCTCGAAAATGCCCGACTCTACGGGAAAGAACAAGAAAAATCCCAGCAGCTAGAACAATATTTGCACAAATTGCAGCAAACCCAAGCTCAACTCGTGCACACGGAAAAAATCTCAAGTTTGGGGCAGTTGGTAGCAGGAGTTGCTCACGAAGTCAATAACCCCGTTGGCTTTATTTCCGGCAATCTCCACCACGCTAACGATTACGTACAAGACTTGATTTCCATTGTCAATCTTTACCAGCAGCACTATCCGCAGCCGGTGCCGGCAATTGCAGAAGCCGCAGAAGAAGTTGAACTCGATTATCTCATGGAAGATTTGCCTAAAATGCTGGGTTCCATGCAGCTAGGAACCGATCGCATCCGCGATATCATGCAATCATTGCGGAACTTCTCGCGCATTGACGGCACCGAGAAAAAACCCGCCGACATTCACGCAGGTATCGACAGCACGTTGATGATTTTGCAGCACCGCTTGAAAGCTAAACCCGAACGTCCAGCAATTCAAGTGATTAAAGAATACGGATCTTTGCCGGAGGTTGAGTGTTACAGCGGACAACTCAATCAGGTGTTTATGAACTTGCTCGGAAATGCGATCGATGCTTTGGATGAATCCAACGGCGAGCGCACTTACGCTGAGATTGAACGCGCTCCCAATACTATCACAATTTGCACCGAAGTCAAGGAAGGTTCGGCAACGGATTATGTAACGGATGTAACGGATGTTAGGAAGGAAGAAGTAGGAAGAGGAAGAAAAATCGAGAGTTTTGCGGTGATTCGGATTAAGGATAATGGGCCTGGGATGCCTGAATCAACGCGGTGTAAACTGTTCGATCCGTTTTTTACAACTAAACCAGAGGGTAAAGGTACTGGATTGGGATTATCGATTAGCTATCAAATTGTTGTCGAAAAACACGGCGGGGCGATCGAGTGTATTTCGGAACCGGGAAAAGGTACCCAATTTGCGATCGCAATTCCGTTGGATTAGGATTAAATCTTAACAGCAGATCAATGCAGATTCATAACGTAATCTGCGGTTCAAATATTCCTCAAGATACAGGAAAATAAACAACAAGCATCGAAATATTTTGGTGAGTCCGGGCGATCGCTTCCGGTTCTTTGAGAGTTCCTGGTTTTTCCCACAAATTCTGTTGTTGAGAAATGGTTGTTAAAATCAGCAAATCGTGTTCTAACAAATTCTGCGAAACTAGCTTGATAAAATTTCCCCGCACCCGATTTACTGGTATCTCAGAGAGAATTTCCACCTCCGCCGCACTTTGGTTGCTTTGTTCCCGTTTTGTCGCCACCAACAACACTTGCAAACTCGCCTTAAGTTCCTCGGCCAAACTCTTAGCAATACCCACGGTTTCCTGAAATCCAAACCGAGTCAACTCGCTGTCAGTTACCGCCAAAATAACTCTGGCTGTATTCTGGAGAGGATCGGGAAATCGAGCAATCAGTACGGGTACGGGCGATCGCCTTACCACATTGTCAATGATGCTGCCAAAAAAATTGTCGCGAGTCGTGGAAAATCCCTTCCAACCACAAACTATTAAACTAGCCTCGCGTTCGGTTGCACTCCGCAGAATTCCGCGATCGATCGCATCATCTATCCTCGCGATCGGTTCAACCGCACAAGCAGCCGCATGGGCCACAGTTTCCGCAGCCGTCAAAAGTTGAGTTTGCTGCATTTTATCTGCCGGTGAAATTGCTTCCCCGCGATCGGACAAAATATGCAGCGGCAGTAAAGTTCCGTGAGATGTTTTTGCTAAAATCAAAGCCAAACGCAGCAAATTATCTTCCGTATTCGGATTAGCAACAGGTACTAAAACTCGGTCTCCCCAGGAATGCTTTCCCGAAGTAGCAGCCGGCAAACTCGACCCCGGCTGCTGCATTTGTTGACCCCACCGAGCTACAATCCAAGGAGAAGCCACACAAGTTACTAAAATCATGGCAATGATGCCGTTCACCGTTACGCGATCGACCAATTTAATCTCAAAAGCAACCGTAATCGCCGCCAAAGTAGAAGCAGCTTGAGCAACAGAAAGACCGAACATTACCATAATGCTGGGAAACTCAAAACGAAATAATTTCCCCGGTAGCCAAGCTGCCAAAAACTTGCTCACCACTTCAGCTAAAATCATCACCGCAGCCACCAACAAAGACTGCGGCTGCTTTACCAAAATTAGCGGGTCAATTAACATCCCCACAGAAATCAGAAAAAACGGCACAAACAGCGTATTCCCAATAAACTCAATCCGATTCATCAGGGGACTCATTTTGGGAATAATTTGAGTAATGGCAATCCCCGATAAAAATGCACCAATAATTGCCTCAATTTCAATTAGTTCTGCTGCGTAAGAAACTAGAAATAGGGTTGCCAATACAAATATAAATTCTGCATTTTCGTCGTGTCCAAATTTCTTAAAGAACCAGCGACCGATTTTGGGAACGCCCCACAAAGTAGCAAAAGTGTAGATAGCAAGAGAGGGAATTAGAAACAGCCAAAATTCGATCGTGAGATTTCCTTTGAAAGCTTTAACAACAATTGCCAGCACCAACAGCCCCAACACATTCGTAATTAAAGTCCCGCCCAAAGTCGTAGTAATAGTCTGAGTTCGCATCAATCCCAATTTTGTGAGAATTGGCAGTGCTAAAAGGGTGTGCGTAGCAAAACAAGAAGCGACTAAAATTGCAGCCAGCCAGCTATATCCCAACAGCAACATCGCTGCTGTCCCCAATATCATCGGTAGCGAAAAAGTAGCCAGCCCAAATATGACAGCTTTGTCCGCATTGAGTTTGAGGTCGTCGAGGCTAGTTTCCAGTCCCGCTAGGAACATCAAAAACAGCAATCCTACAGTACCTAACAAAACAATAGTAGCGTCCCGTTGCAGCAAATTGAGACCGTTGGGCCCGACAATTACGCCAGCAATAATTAAACCCACTATTCCCGGTAGTCGCAAGCGCTCAAATACCAGCGGCGCGAGTAGCATGATTGCTAAAAGAACCAGGAAAACGGGAACGGGGGCGGTAATTGGCCCGGAAGTTAACATAAATTTTTTACCCTACATATTGGCAGCGAACTGCTACCAGTTTTAAAAGGAAATAATCAAAATGTCTATCAATCTAAAGAGGTATTATCAATATTTTACAGCGTAATTGGTAATAAGTAGGACTGGGCGGGAGCAACTGGGTTTATTTGTAAAATATAGGTTGGATGACTAGAAATTGGGCGAAGCACGAACTCCGAGAAAAAAAACTATATTTTTCAGTCCTGGAAGCACAAGAACCAGGTTAAGAGTCAAAATAACAGGTTGTGAGCGATCGACTTTAACGCCGAAACCTGGTTTTTTATCCTATTTGCGTCCACCACTATTTATGTATCAAATGCAGGGGGACACAGACATATATCCCAAGATGGACTTTGGTAAACTGGGTCTAATTCAGAAACCCGGTTTCTTAAAAAAACCGGGTTTTTCACCACACCACAACAGACAATTTAAATGGGTTTGTCTTGGACACGAAAAAACCTGGTTTCTACGCAACGTACTTAACCTTACCCTTACGGTAGCTAAGTATGTATTTCTTGTCAAGATTTGTCCATCTAATTTTCAATGATAGGCTAAGCGATTGACACAATACTAGCTCGCTCGTAAGGCAATCTGTTAGTCGGCAAAACATCCAGATTAATTTGCAACGAATCCAAAGCCGGATTTTCGGCTAGCAGCTTTTGCGTCAAACTCTTATTAAGAATTTCCCAGAAATCCGTTTCATTGGGATAATTAGTCAAGAAACTGTCGATGCTTTTGTAAATCGGCACAAAGTCTGGATACTCATCCTGCGTAATTCCTGGTTTGTACTGATATTTGACATCCATATTGAGGTTATTCAAACCCTGGTGATCGATCGAGTAATTAGGAATCTTGAAATCCCATGCTTCGCCTAATTTACCATCTTGAGTGCGAGTAACGGTACTGCTGCGATCGTAAGGCAATCGGTTCGTCGGTAAAACATCCAAATTAACCGTCACCGACGAAAGTGCCGGATTGTCAGCAAGCACTTTTTCGGTCAGATTTTTGTTAACAATTTCCCAAAAATCTGTTTCGTTAGGGTAGTTAACTAAAAGATTGTCAATGCTCTTGTAAATTGGCACAAAATCAGGATACTGATAATTTTGAATTCCGTCTTTGTACTGATAATTTACATCAATATTAAGGTTGTTTAACCCTTGATGATTAATTGGGTAATTTGCCAATGTAAAATTCCATTTCTGCGTCAGTTGAGCATCGGACGGAAAGAAAGCAATTCCTATTGGACGCTGTAGCTTGCTGTCGGGAGGGACAAAAATAGAACTGTTACTCGACCCTGGATTCCCCGATATGGGCAGCGGTTCGTCAGTCTTGCCATTGTACCGCAAAACAGCGCCGGCACTGTTAGCATTGGTGCGGTTGTCAAAGCCAACTGCAAACAAATTGCCGATCGGCGAAAAGGCCAAACTACCTACATAATTGCTACTGGGCGAAGTGTCAGTATAATTGGTAGATAAAACCTTGACCAATTCCCCACTTCTTAAATTGTAGCGCCTGATATCGTTAGCAAAATCGCTGACATAAAGGTCGCCGTCAGCGGGCCCGATTGCCATTCCCAAAAGACTTGCAAATCCCTGACTCCGAGGCGAAGGATCGGGCGAAGCAAAGATACTTGACTGCCGGGTTTCAGGGTTGTAACGCAGCACCTGACTGGGGAAACCGGCGCTATAATCTGCTTTACCATTGCGAGCAACACTCCCCTGCGTTGTCACATACAAATTGCCGTCAGGAGCAAACAGTAAACCGTTCGGGCCATTCAATCCTCCCCCTTGCTGATTTCCCGAAGCAAATACATCAATAAACTGTCCTGTTTTGCCGTTATATCGGAGAATTTGGTCACTCAAAAAACTGCTGACATAAAAATTACCGTCAGGGCCAAAAGCTAAACCGTAAGGGCGAAACAATCCGCCAGTTTCATCTACCGCCGTGTTCGGATTATCCCCGACAAACTTGTCAATAAATGCGCCAGTAATTCCGTCATACCGCAATACCGCAGATGCTGTCGGTTCTCCCGAATTTCCGGGCTTTTCGCCGCTAGCAACGTAAATGTCCGACTTATCATCGCCATTGCCATCTGGCCCAAAAACGATCGTATCTGGATTGGACAAACCGCCGCTTCCCGGTGGAATAAATTCGCCTAGAAAATTGCCGGTATTGCCGTCAAACCGAAGTACATTATTTCCCCTGCTATTGCCAACTAGGAAAGTTCCTTGAGGATTGCTGGGTTGAGTGCGAGTAACTTTGCTGGTGCGGTTGTAGGGCAAGGTTTGGCTTGGCAGAACGTTGAAATCTATCTTAATTGCCGCCAATTCAGGATTTTCGTTGAGGATATTTTGAGTCAAGTTTTTATTGACAACTTCCCAAAAATCAGTTTCGTTCGGATATGTGGTGAAAAAGTTATCAATGCTCTTGTATATTGGCACAAAATCGGGATATTCATTGGGAGCGATTTCCGGCTTGTACTGGTAATCTATATCGAGATTCAGCTTGTTCAATCCTTGGTGATTGATTGCGTAGTCTTTGACGGAAAAATTCCAATCTTCTGTGATTTTGCCCGATTGACTGCGGAAAACTGTACTGGCGCGATCGTAGGGCAATCTCTCTGTTGGCAAAACTTCCAGTTGAATCGTAACATCTGTCAGTACCGGATTTTCATTAAGCACCTTTTCCGTCAAATTTTTGTTAACAATTTCCCAAAAATCTGTTTCGTTCGGGTAGTTAACTAGGAAATTATCAATACTTTGGTAAATGGGAACAAAATCTGGATATTCGTTCGGGGTAATTCCCGGTTTTAACCCGTAACCAACTTTGAGGTTGAGGGTGTTTAAACCTTGGTGTTCGATGGTGTAATCTTTAAAATTGAAAGCCCAGTTTTCATCAGGAAATAGGGAAGAAGTTTGGGATAGGGAGAGTTCACCAACAGGTAAAGCCATCCCTGTCAGTTCGTCTATCTCACCTTGAGTGGAGGTAGCGGTCGGGGATTTGAGACTACTATCAAATTTAAGATTGTCGCCTCCTGACGATGGGAGCTCGAAGTCGGTTAATTGCTCAAAAAGGCCGTTAGCGAAGCCCTCGTAGAGGATCGCACTACCAGTCGCAGCCGCCGCCCAATCTAGTTTTTCAGTCAAATCGTAGCTGGTATCAACTAAAGCATTGGTATCGCCGACGGCACTTTGGCTGACCCGATTTAAGCGATCGAACTTACTGTCAAATAAGTCTAGTATTTCCGCTGAAACACCCGCAACATTTCCCGGAATCGGATTTTCTGGAAACCGTCCTGCTGTGTTAAACATAAGCTATTTTTTTAGATACACCCGCCATCGGGAATAATTTTTAAAATATCATAGCCTCTTTCCAAAAAATGTCAAGTAGCTTAAGAAGTGTTTTATATTTATTTACCCAAATTAAACTTGAAATTTGTCCCCTTTCTCAATCCTATCGTTTGCCGTTGCATCAATATTGTTCAAATGTCAAACAGATTGTTCAAATGTCAAACAGTCAATAAAAATTTATACGAAAAACCAGATTTCTAGTTCCCCGCACACAAATCCTGATTTGGCCTAAGCTGTTGTGCATTTAAATTGTATATTTAGAGTCCCGATCAAAAATCGTTAAATCCTCTCCCCCGATCCCCATCGGACCCTCTCCCTCTCTAATACCATAGGCAATCTAGATGCAACACAGCTTACCCCTAAAAAAGGGAAAAGTGATTTTATCCCTTGCTCTTTTCTATTTAAAATCTAAAACCGGGAAAGGTTTCGCCGCTTCCATCTGCGCCGCTAAAGCAATTAAAGTTGCTTCCGCCGCGGGCCGCCCGATAATTTGAATTCCCACTGGCAAACCGTTGTTATCTAAAATTGCAGGAAGTGCGATCGCAGGCAAACCGCTAGCATTAAACGGCGGACAAGGAGCAACCCAATTAATAATGCGCTGCAAAGTTTCTTCAAAACTCAAATCCGCCCACTCCCCAACCCGGATTGGCGAGTGCATATAAGTCGGCAAAACTAACACATCAAATTTTTCAAAGAATCCCACAATCCGCCGTGAAATCACCTGCATTTGATTCACCGCCCGCAAATATTCCCCAGCCGAAATAGTTCTTTCTAACAGCCAGCGATTCATCGGTTCCAAAGCAGGGCCTGGAATGCCACTTGCCGCCGCCCCCGACTGCCAAATTGCGATAAACGGTTCGATTAAACCCGTAAAATCCGGGCATCCAGGTTCGACATCGTGACCCAAATCTGTCAATAATTTTACGGTTTCGAGTACCGCTTGCTGACAGATAGGCGCAGCCTCGCCCACAGGGGAAATAGTCGTAGAAAACGCAATTCGCAGTTTGCCCTGCTGTTGACGGGAAGCCTCTAGAAAAGTCGGATTTGAATCTGGTAGCCAGTACGGATCGCCTGTTGTGTAGCCTGACATCACATCCAAAAGTGCGGCGGCGTCAGCTACAGTGCGCGCCAGTGGCCCGTTGGCCGAAATGCCACTGAGGTAATCTCCGACAGGTGCCCAGGAAACTCGCCCCCGCGACGGTTTAATGCCCACTAAACCGCAGCAGGAAGCTGGGCCTCGAATCGAACCGCCACCGTCTGAACCTTGGGCGATCGCGCATAAACCCGCTGCTACAGCCGCCGCTGAGCCTCCACTGGAACCTCCGGGTGTATAGTCTAAATTCCAGGGATTGCGGGCGGGCGGGAAACCTTCTGGTTCGGTGTAAGGCAATGAGCCAATTTGAGAGGTTGCTGTTTTCCCCAGAATGTTAAATCCTGCTGCTTTGATCCGCCATACTACTGACTCATCGTAGGCAGAGATGTTACCCAGCAAAGCCTGAGTGCCGTATGTACACGGAACGCCGGTAACTGGTGTCAAGTCTTTAATGGCGATCGGCACTCCGAAAAAAGGTGGCAATTCCTGTGGCTTGTTTAACCCAGCTAGTTTTTCGGTTTGAGATTTAGCCAGGGCGATCGCCCGCTCGGCCGTTACAGTAAAATAACTTCCCAGCTCAGGGTTTAATCGCTCAATGCGTTCCAAGTAGAGATTGACAATTTCTAAAGGCGACACTTCCAGGGTGCGGATCGACTCCGCCAACGAGAGAGCTGGAGTAAAAGCCCGATCGACAGAATTCATCCGTTTAAGTCCTTAATATTGGGCTAAAGTATCAATTTATACTGCTTACTTGCGGAAAACTCTTTTCCTTAACAAAAATTCTCCCAAAAAGTAGAAAATCCATATTTGCTCCTAGGGCCAGAGCGATCGCATCCTCCAATTGGCAGAATATTTCCTTATTAGTGCAGCATTATGACTCCTTCTTAGGATAGACTGAGAACAACAGTTAAGCTTTTGTGCAAGAGACGCACAATGGCGATCGGCATTGTCCAACTTCCACAAATCATCTGTTCGAGTCAGCCTTCTCACCAACTTAAGGTAGCGCATATGACACAACAGCATCCGCCCGCTCCTCGCCCGCCCGTACCCGGAGCCCCCCCACCGCCAGGAATGCCCCGCCCTCCAGCTCCCGGGATGCCCCCCAGAGCAGCAGGAATGCCACCAGCACCGCCGCCCGCACCCGCACCAGCAGCGCCACCCGCACCAGCGCCACAATCCTTCGCCACACCTAAAGGCCCGAGCTCTAGCAGCGGGGGAGTTCCGAGTTTGAAAGAGCTAGTAATCCGAGCCAAAGATGAAGGAGTATCCGACCTTCACCTCGGAGTAAACGAAGTTCCCCGCTTCCGCACCCGGGGCGAGATTGCCGACATCGGCTATCCACCGACCGATTTAGATACGTTTTTTGGCTGGTTGCGGGAGTGCATGAGCGATGAAGAAATTGAAATTTTCCAAAAAACCCTAGACTTTGACGGCGCTTTCGACTTCGGGTTCGTCCGCATTCGGATCAGTTGCATGGACTCCTTGGCCGGCCCGGCAATGGTGCTTCGGCTAATTCCTGCCAAAATAATGACACTGGAGGAATTGAAACTGCCGGAGGTATTTAGGAAAATATGTGGCTACCACAAAGGGCTGATTTTGGTGACAGGCCCGACAGGTTCGGGTAAGTCTACCACGTTGGCCGCGATGATCGACTACATCAATAAGAATAAAGCCTACAATATCATCACGATCGAAGACCCGGTAGAATTCGTACACGAAAGCAAAAAATCCTTGATCAAGCACCGGGAAGTCGGCAGGCACACCCTCAAGTTTATGAGCGCTCTCAAAGGCGCTCTGCGACAAGACCCGGATATGCTGCTAGTAGGAGAAATTCGGGACAGAGAGACGGTGGAAATCGCCCTCAAAGCCTCTCAAACCGGTCACTTAGTTGCAGGAACCCTGCACACGAACAGTGCGGTTAAGACCCTGAACCGGATTCTTGATATGTTCGGGGCGGAAGAACAGGATGCCATACGGGTTTCAATTTCCGAATCCCTAGTGGCGATTATTGCTCAACTGCTGTGCAAAACCACAGACGGAAAGCGGGCTGCTTTCCACGACGTTATGATCAATACCGACGTGGTTAAGGAATACATTCTGAAGGGCCAGAATGAGGAAATTAATCAAATCATGATCAAAGATACTTATGAAGGCATGACGACGATGAATAAGTCGCTCTACGGCCTTTATCAAGAAGGTCGGATTACTGAAGAACTTTGTGTAGAGAACTCGCCGTTCCCGAACGAAATGGCTCAGATGCTCCGAGGTCGAGTCTAAAGGTCGAGTGTTAACAGTTAGCAGTTAAAAGTTAACTGTTAACTGTTAACTTTTATTGGTGTACTGAATTGAAAGTCGATCGCCCTATTTTGCCAGAAATTTTCAAAGGCATTGCGCTGTTTACACCAGGGGGAGACTTAATCTATTGCATAGACCCCCACAAGCAAACTCGGTGGCATTTGCAGTTGTGCGTAGCTCTACAGGAGATCCTCGGTTTGTCGGAACCGCCACATTTTCTGATACCTTGCTACACGGCAACCGTTGACTCCTGGCTCGATCCAGGCGATCGGCAGGTGCGGGTTGCTGCCGAGGCTTACCCCCCCGTGCTCCGACATCAAACACTGCTGAACGCCATTTTTGGGACTGGCGACTTAGTGTGGCATCCCCGGAGCGAAGAAATGTGCGAACCGATGGCAATCGCTACTTATCACGAACAATTCCCCGAACTTTGGGAAAATCACGACTTAGTTGTACAGTATGCCAGCCCCGAAGCTCGATCGGACTGGAACAGTTCGATCGTAACTCCCTTGGGCTTTCCGCAATCGCAGCAGACTCGGCTTCCCAAACCAACAGCACTCACCCCACCGCCACAAACTCAAGGGTACGTTTTGCGTCTGTTTGTTTCCGGCAGCAACCCCAGCACCGAACGCACCCTCGAAACTTTACACCAGTTCTTAGAGAAATGCCTCGATCGTCCCTACACTTTAAAAGTAATTGATGTTTTGAAACATCCAGACCAAGCTGAGGCAGATCAGATTTCAGCAACTCCTACTTTGATTAAAATCTGGCCGAAACCCGTGCGACGAATTGTCGGCGAATTGAACGATAATGAAAAAATAGTGCGGCTGCTGAGCTATGCGGAATTTTAGATTGGGGCGAGGATTTTTGCGATTCTTTAATACGGGCGATCGCGCAATACAGTTCAGTTAACACTGTTAATTCCCCGGAGATCCCCCTAAATCCCCCTGATTGTTGGGGGACGCAAGAGCAACTTCTTGTCCCCCCCTTCGTAGGGGCGGTGCCAAGAGTGCCCGCCCTCTTGGCTTGGCTAGGGGGGATCAGTCTTATCTGAACCGTATTGGGCGATCGCGGGTTAACTCACCATTGAATTAACAGCATAAGACTTATGCACGATTGTTTAGAAACCGGGTTTTTTTACGAAAAGACCTGTTGTAGGCCGCAGATTCGGTGAAAAACCCGGTTTCTCCGTCGCCATGCGACTGGGGCAGTCCTGGACGCACGAGACCAAAAAAACCCGGTTTCTCTTTGTGGCGATCGAGCGTATATGACAAAATTACCTGAAGAAACCTGGTTTTTGCGTCCATGACTGTTAGGTTAACTTACTTGGCTTGAAAATTGTGGTAAGGTGCGCCGAAGAGCACCCTACTTTACCACAATATTTCTGGCAATCACGAGAATTGAGAACCGTGCCTGAAGTAAAAAAGGTCGATCGACTTAATCAGGAAGACAAACATCCGGGGCGCACAAACTGGGGAAATCCAAAGTTGTGACTTCCAGCGTATCCAACTCAACTCTTCGGATTACATGATTGTTCGTATCAGCAACAAACAAATGAGGCCCGATCGCACTCAACCCTGAAGGTTCAAAAAATCGAGCCTTGAGACCTTTAGCATCAACCAAACCTGCTGTACCATCTCCAATCATTGTTCTGCACGTACCGCCCCGGTGGTCGATCCGCTTAATTTTGTGATTGTAAGTATCAGCAACCCAGAGGTAATTTTGAGCGTATTCAACACCTAAACAGTGCTGTAACCTTACCTCCTCAGCGCGACCATCTTTATCTCCAAAACCAAACAATTCACCGCTACCGCAGACTGTACGCACCTTCGGGTCTTCATCAATACCCACAGCGCGAATCGAACTAATTTCGCTGTCAGCAACAAACAACTCCGATCGATCGGTAGACAACCCGCTGGGCTGAGAAAAAGCAGATTCTGCAAGACTTCCGTCAACACAGGATTCTCGGCCAATACCTGCATAAGTGCCGATCGTGCCCGTGTCTAACTGCATTTCCCAAATTTGGTGGGAACCCGCCATTGCAATAAAAAGTCTATTTCCAACTCTTTCTAAATCCCAAGGCGAATTCAATTGCGTTTCTAAACCCTTGCCGCTGCGGGGGGAAATTTCGTGACTTTGTTCGCCGGTACCAGCAACAGTTTCTACCCGTTGAGTCGTAAAATCAATCTTTCTGAGAGCATGATTTTCCGTATCAGCAACATATAGAATTTGACTTTCTGCATCAAAAGCCATACCTTGAGGTGCATAAAACTCAGCCTCTTCAAAGTTCCCATCAGTTAAACCCGGTTTACCGCTACCGATAACGTGCAGCACCTCACCTTCGAGGGTGCTGACAACAATCCTATTGTGGCCGGAATCGGCAATAAATAAGCAAGAACCCACTAAGTTTTGGATGACTGAATTAGCAGGCCCCGGCAATACAGTTTCATCTACAGATTCATTTTCCTGACTCATTTCGCCCAAAAGCGCGCCCTGTTGGTGAAGCTGTTTTGCCTCCGTTGCAGCGATCGCAAATGCCAGCACTTTACCGGGAAAAGCCAGCGGTGTTGATACAGGTTTGCGCTGTTTTTCTAAGGTAAAACGCAGTTGTTTAAAGTTGAGTGCATTTTTATCTTTGTATTCAGCAATTAACTTGCCAACTAACTCGTCAAGTGCTTCTCTATTGCCTTCGCCCGAAACAAAGCCAACGACATAACTTTCAGGATCGATCACCATTAAAGTCGGCCAAGCGCGAACCGCGTAGCTTTGCCAAACTTTCATGCCGCTGTCAACGATTACAGGATGTTCGATATCGTAGCGGAGGATAGCTTGGCGGATGTTTTCTACTTCTTTTTCGTTTTCAAATTTAGCCGAGTGAACGCCGATAACCGTGAGGGAATCTTTATATTTTTGTTCGAGGTATTTTAAGTCGGGCAGGACGTGCAAGCAGTTGATGCAGCAGTACGTCCAGAAGTCGAGAAGGACGACGCGCCCTTTTAAGGATTCAATGGATAAAGGTTTTTCGGTGTTTAACCAGGGGTAGTTTCCGGGGAATTCTGGTGCTCTGACGCGAGGCATGGCATCTCCTGGGTAGGATGTGAATAATTTTTTTACTTCTTTAATTTAGCGGGAAGTTTGGCAGGATGGGAAGAAAGCTTACTAAACCAGGGTTTTTGGAGACAGCCAAGATGGCTGTGCCACCAGAGGGGAGTGAGTTCAGTGTTCATATTGCCACATTGAATACTTTAGTCTGTAGAACTTTTGTATTCAAAACCTTACTATTTCTCTCTATGCAGCCTAGCAAACTAGACCAAACTTTAGGACTAGAAATACAACGTCGTCGCATAGAGAAACGTTGGTCACAAGAATATCTGGCAGAAGTCACAGGTCTGCACAGAACCTATATCAGCCAGCTTGAGCGAGGACTGAAAAGTCCATCTGTTAGAGTTCTTAGTCACATAACAAATGCTCTGGACATAACAATGGGTGAATTTTTACGAGTTGTAGAGGAACTCTTGAGTGCTGACGGAAAACGAGATTGAAAGATTGAGGCAAGCCATTATTGCTACCATTGCATCTCCAGTTATAGGCTCGATAGAGGATTATACTTGGGAAGCTATTTTTCATTATGTCAAGCATATTCCTTTATCAGATCCAGCATTAGGACGTAGCAAACTCCTCTATGATGCTGTTGACACCACGACTGCAACTGGTTGGTCACTCAAATCTCTTCAACTGAATAGTCTTACTGTTGTAAATACATTTTTGTTTGTCATTCAGAGAGCAGATGTGATCAAAAAGGCTGCCCAACTTGGTTTTCCTGGTTTGACGGAACAATCCTCACCTGCTGAACTCGGAGCAGCTATTGTTCAGCATTGGAACGAGAAAATTATATCGAGTCAAGCAGCACAGAGCATTACCAATAGCTAGGTCGGCATACTGCTGAAAACCATTAGAGGATATGAATATATTTACTGTGAATTCCCTCTTAATCCACTTGACCCAAATGCTTTTTCTTGGGCTTGGACAGTTGATAGAGTTACTGGAAGATCCGGAGTAGGCCTACAAGGCAATGTTGCAGGTAAGCTAGAGTTAGTTTGGTACAAGAATCAAAAGCAACTTTTTAGAGCTAGAACCATTCCTCCAGAAGCCGTTCACATTAGGGTTCAGCGAACTCGTATTACACTTGATCGATATGTGCAAACTGTTCTCTCAGCTTTGCAAGATCAACTCAGTACACAGTCTTTGGACAGTGAACTTGGAGAATAGATGCAGCTATTGCTTTACCTAGAAGTGGGGGTACTGATTCTCCGATTTGAGAAGCCATATCAGTGTATGTTCCCAGAAAGTTAAAGTTATCTGGGTAAGAGTGCAATCTTGCAGCTTCACGGATGGTAATTGTCCGATTTTGGGTTGGATGAAAAAACCTGCCCGATCCGGGATGGAAAACCCACCTTGTGATAGTTCTTGCTGGTTTATCCCAGTAAAGCCTTCCATATGCACCGCTATAGTGCTTTTTAGGAGCTAATTCCGGTGGCAAGTCTCTAGCATCTTGCCCTTCACTAAGAAGACGCACTCTTGACATTTGAATGGGGCTCAAAGCACGAGCAACGTGATTGAAAAGTTTCGTACTTCCATTACGTATCATTGCTTGGTACGCAGTTTGGGGTGGAAAAGGATAAACTTCAGCATTATATTCCTCTCCTGCGTTCAATGACGGCAAATCTCCAATCGCATCTTTAACTGTGACGACTGAAGAAATGTTTGATTCTAGGAGACTAAGTTGGTAACAAGATTTAGTAGATCTGTAATCGCTTCTAATGTCGCCAGCGTGTGTAGGTTCAGGGAATTGAAGTGGTTTATCTAAACTCGCCAGGAAAAAAGCCCTCGATCGGGTCTGCGGTACTCCATAATGCGCGGAGTTTAGTGAGCCATAAGTGACTTTATAACCTTGCGACTCAAGTTGCTGTGTAATTTCATTCTTAACTACACCACCATAAGCTTTCAATATTTCAGGTACGTTCTCCATAACAACGTAAAGAGGTCTAAATTCCTGTACGAATTCTAAAAATGTCCGATATAACTGATTGCGAGAGTCGCTGAGGTAGCGATAGTCAGCAGGAATATTTCTTGAAAACCCTTGGCATGGGGGGCCGCCTATCAACGCTGTTAGTTCCTCCCTCTGCAAACCCAAACATAATCGCAAATCCAAAGGATTGATCTCACGTATATCCTGATGAACAATTTTGGTGTTTGGGTAATTATGCTTATAGGTCGCTAGAGCTTTCGCATCCATCTCGATCGCACATAAAGATTCAAAACCAGCCAGGTGAAATCCTGTAGTCAAGCCACCCGCACCAGAAAATAAGTCAATAGTCTTATATGTCATAATCGAATACTATAGTATTAGGAAGCTATTGTCAACCAACTTCAGCAATTGGCGTCTCTTGCTTGTCCTAAATTTTAGGCTTGCTTTTCCCTGCAATTATTTTCCAAAATAACCAATACACCGTTAATTTTTTTGTGGTCGATCGCACTTGCGATCGAGTTAACCCACAGATTGATATTCTGCGGTTCCCCTTGCAAAGGCAATCTTGACGCGATCGCAGTAATATTGTTTTCATTTGAGTGGTAGACGGATTGTAAATGTACTGCCTTTTCCTAACTCACTCTGGACTTGAATGCTGCCTTGATGAGCCACTGCGATCGCACTTGCAATCGATAGCCCTAATCCAGCACCACCCGTGGCTCTAGAACGATCGCTCTGCACTCGGTAGAAACGATCAAAAATCCGCGTTTGCTCGGCTAGGGCAATACCAACACCTGTATCTTGAACTTGAATTATGGCTTCCTTGTCGGTGCAATCGAGGATGGCAAGGATTAGCCCTCCTGGGGGAGTGTAGTTAATCGCGTTGGTAATTAAATTCGTCACCATTCGGTAAAGTTGGGCTTCATCCCCAAGAATTACAACGGCTCGCGAAGCACGAATTTCTAACTTCAATTCCACCGAAGCCACCATTGCTAAACCTGCAAGTTCTTCTACTAAATCGCCGATCAGATAGTTGAAACAGCAATGCTGCAATTGAGTCGGAATCTGTTGTTGCTCAAGTCTACAAATAAACAATAAATCTTTCACTAACCTAGAAAGGCGGATGTTTTGTCGTTCGATAATATCGAGGTTTTGACTAACCTCCGGTAAATCTTCAGCCAGACGAGTATCCTCAACAGTAGCCTGAATGACAGCCAGAGGCGTTCGCAATTCATGAGCGGCATCGGAGGTGAATTGTTGCATCTGGAGATAGGACTGATAAATTGGTCGCATCGCTAATCCAGATAACCACCAACTAGCTCCTCCCACTAGCAGCATGACCAAGGGTAAGCCTAAAAAGAGCAACAATCGCAAAGTGCTCAGATAAGCATCCCATTCTTTGAGCGATCGCCCAATTTGCATATAACCCCAAGGCAAACCGCTGTTTGTTCTCAGTAATAGAGAAATTTGATAAAAGCGATCGCCATTAGAAAGATGCAGAATTTGCCAAAACTCTTTTGGTGCAAAGTTTTCTAATACATCCGGCTGCTCTCCAACCTTTGCTAATATTTCCCCAGATTGGTCTAAAAAGCGGAGATAATATCCCTCCTGCTGAAACACCCTAGCAGTATGTCGCGCCCCGTCATTGCCTGAAGAGTAACAGTTTTCATTCCACAGACATAAACCGGGCAAAATAGTTTTCAAGCTGGATGAAAGCTGTCCCGGTTGTTGTAATTGTGGTTCGATAGTGTCATGCAGCGTTCCGGCTAAGGACTGTAGTTTTTCCTGGAGGATGTATCGCTGCGTGTGAAACACAACCTGATAGACTGCAACACCGCATATACCTAACAACAACCCAATGACGATCGCATACCAACCCGCAAGTTGCCAGCGCGTGCGGTTAAATAGCTTGTTGGAGTGCATATTACTTGCTCAAGCGATACCCGAATCCATGAACCGTTTCAATCATCCCGTCACAGCCATAATCTGCCAGCTTGCGGCGCAACAGACGAATTCTAGCAGCAACTACATTGCTCATCGGGTCAGTATCCACATCCCACAGCCGAGTCAAAAGTCGATCGCGCGTGAGGATTTGGTTCGGGTGCTGCATGAAATATTCCAGTAACCGAAACTCATTAGCCGTCAGAGGAATCACCGTTAGCTGTCCTCCGTCATCCGTAGTGGAGATGATGGATTTAGTATAGTCAAGCCGCAATCGCCCCGCCTCAAGTTGGGCAGGATTGAAATATGGCGACTGTTCTGGCGACAAACTCCGTCCCCGTCGCTGAAGTGCTCGCAACCGAGCTAACAACTCCGCTTTCACAAACGGTTTCATCAAATAGTCATCAGCCCCAGCATCCAGCCCCGCCACCATATCCTCCGTGCGATCTTTTGCCGTCAACATCAAAACGGGTAAAGGATTATTCTGCCGGCGCAAGCGTTGGCATAGTTCGACGCCAGAGATTTCCGGCAGCAACCAGTCAAAAATGGCAACCGTGTACTCGATCCATTGGTCTTCCAGATAGTTCCAAGCAGTGGTGCCATCTTGCACCCAATCCACCAGGTACTTTTCTCGGCTCAAGGTGCGTTGCACGATCGCACCCAAATCTGGTTCGTCTTCCGCCAGCAGAATTCTCATTTTATAGCTATCTCGTCCGATACTTTTTTACTAACAAACAGATCATACTAATTCTCAAAATTTATCCAAAATTAGCTCTGGGTGCGTCGCTATCAAAGCTGCTAAATAATATCGATATAATTCATTGCATCGGAATGATTTAACCACAGAGGACACAGAGGACACAGAGAGAGAATAGCTGTAGGGTGCGTCGCTATCAAGCTCCTAAATAATATCGATAGTTTCACAGCGACGCACCGGTGCATACAGTCTTTTAGGAAAATCCTGCGAGCACCGTTGCCAATCTCTGTCCGTTTTTAACCCAGTGGTCAAGGTTTAGCCTACTTCTTTGGTTGGTGTCGGCTCAATGCCATAGTTTTTCAACTCGGTTGCTTTCATCACCCGTTTAGGCATTAGAAACTTGCCAAATCGAGCATACAATGCAGGTAGAACCAGTAGGGTGAGAGCAGTTGAGGTAAAGAGTCCGCCGAGGACGACGATCGCCAAAGGCTGCAACAATTCCTTACCAGCCCCACCGCTTAAGACCAGGGGAATCATCCCCAATGCCGAGGTGAGTGCTGTCATCAGAATCGCCAGCAACCGTTCCATCGAGCCTTCGACAATGACTTTGGGAAGCGGCATTCCTTGTGCCAGTTTGGTGTTGTAGTTGTCTACGAGCAGCAATCCATTGCGCGTCGCTACGCCAAACAGCGTCACAAAGCCTACCATTGACGGAACTGAGATAACGCCGCCCGTCAGCAGGACTGAGATAACACCGCCAACCAGGGCTAATGGTAAGTTGATCATAACCATCAGCATGGCAGGAACGGATTTCACCGTGAAGTACATCAATACGGCGATCGCTAGCACTGCTAATATTCCGAAAATTAGGAAGTTTTGAGCAGCCCGTTGTTCCGACTCATACTGTCCGCCGTACTGAATATAGTAGCCCTGGGGCAGTTGCACCGATTGCTTGACCTTGGCGCGAATGTCACCGACGACCGAAGCAACATCGCGTCCCTGTACGTTGGCTGACACTACAATTAAACGTGAGACATTTTCCCGGTTAATCGTGTTCGGACCATTGCCAAAGTCAACCTTTGCTACCTGCGAAAGCGGGATGATTTGACCTGTTGGGGTATTAACTTGGAGGTTGCGAATCGTGTTGAGATTGCGACGGGCAGATTCGTTGACCCAAACCAACACATCGACCAACTGTTGACCATCGGGCACTTGAGCAACCACGCGACCATTTAGGGCTGTTTCGGTGAAATCTGACAATTGGGCGATCGTCAATCCGTAGCGAGCGGCTGCATCTCGGTTAAATTGAATTTGTACTTGACGGATCGGTATTTGGGGCTCAAGCTGAAGGTCTACCAATCCCTTCACGTCTTTCATTGCGGCTTCGATTTGTTCTCCAATGCGGCGTAGTTCTTGCAGGTCATTGCCGAATACTTTGATCGCGATCGCACTCCTGACCCCCGACAACACTTCATCCATCCTGTGACTGATAAATCCACCGACATTGGTGGCAACTCCCGGAAACTGACCCAATGCCTCCCGCAAGGCTTCAATGGAGGCAGGACGGTTTTGCATCGCTGCTTCACTTAGTTCCACGTCTAAGTGTGCCAAGTTCACCGATGCCGCATCTGGATCACCCGGAGCACGCCCTGCCCGGAGTTGTACTGATTCAAACCGGGGGTCATCCTTAAGAGCATTTTGAATTGCTAAGCCAACGCGATTGGTTGCTTCGAGTGAGGAACCCGGATAAAGGGCGATCGCATTCATCAGCGATCGTTCCTGGAACGTTGGCAGAAAATCCCGTCCTAACGTCGGCACAATCAACATTGCCGCTACCATTGAGGCTGTGGCCAATCCTAAAATTAAGGTAGAGCGACGCATCGCCATTCGCAGCAACGGATCGTAAAGTTGTTTAGACCACCGGGCTAGGAAGGGTTCTGTCGTCTGCATCCGGCTGTGCGGTAACAGAATGGCACACAATGCAGGGGAGATTACTAGCGATTCCAGGCTGGAGATGACAACCACCACTAGGTAGGCAATGCCCATCGGGGTGAAGATCCGCCCCTCTACCCCAGAGAGTGTGAAAATCGGTGAAAAGACAATAATGCCAATTAACGTCGCCCCAATCAGCGACTCGCGCACTTCCTGAGAACCCTCAAAAATAATTTCCAGTGGTGGCTGGGGATTGGGCGAGAGGCGATTTTCCCGTAAGCGGCGGTAGGTATTTTCGCAGTAGACGATCGCATCATCCACGGCTGTTCCGATCGCCACTACCAATCCGCCGAGGGTCATGGTGTTGAGTTCCAAACCGATCCAGGAACACACCAACAGTGAAAACAGTAGCGTCAGAAAGAAATCAAACAAACAGACAGAGAGAGTGCGCCAGTTCATCAGAAAGGGAATCAGAATGGCTGCGACAATCAAACTGCCTTCGATCAAGGCCGATCGCACATTACCAACTGAGGCATCAATGTAGGCATCTTGCCGGAAAGTGACGTTTGCCTTCACATCCTTGGGTAAGCCCGGTTTAATTTCCTCCATCGCCTCGATGATGGCTTGCGTGACGGTAGGACTATCCACCAAAGGTTGCTTGTTGACCATCACGACCACAGCCCGTTTAGTATTCCAACTGGCATCGCCTCGCTGGAGTGCAGCCCCAATCTTCACCTCTGCCACATCCCGCAGTAGAATGGGTTTTCCCTCCTGCACCTTGACCACAGCTTTTTGCAAATCTGCGATCGTCTGGATTTGTCCCTCTCCCCGAATGACCAATTCGCGATCGGGGTCAATCAACAATCCACCGGCGGTTTTGGCATTTGCCTCGTTTGCCGCCTTGACGACTTCCTGTAGCGAAACCTTCAACGCTTTGAGTTTTTCAGGATTCGCAATGACCTGAAACTGCTGCACGTCTCCGCCGTAAACCAGCACTTGCGATACGCCTGGAACTGCCAACAACCGATTGTTGACTTTGCCATCCACCAAACGTCGCACTTCCATGATCGATGTAGTGTCAGACGTGAACGCATATTGAATCACCGTTCCGATGGGGGGAGCTAGGGGCGATATCTGCGGGGTACCAACCCCTTCCGGTAGTCGGTCTTGCGCGTCCTGCAATCGCTCTGCCACGAGTTGACGAGCTTGATACGGGTCAGTACCCCACTTAAACACTACCCGCAATACAGAAATTCCTACGGCTGAGGAGGTACGAACGACTTCAACTCCTGGTGTTCCGTTGACCGCACTTTCTAGCGGTAACGTCACCAACGATTCCACCGCTTCCGGGGCTAGACCGGGGGCTTCTGTCTGTACTTCTACTTGAGGGGGCGCAAAGTTGGGCAACACGTCGAGGGGCATTCGACTTACAGTATACAGGCTCCAGATGGTCAGGGCGATCGCCCCGATCACCACTAACCATCGTTGAGCAATAGACCATTTGGGGATGACGTTTAACATAAAAATGAAATTTGGATAGCATTAGGCAAGCTTTTAGGAGACGGAGTAAAGATTTTTACTCCGTCGCGATCGACTGTTACCAAAAATCTTGGTTTTTGAATGTCTACCGATCCTTGCCTTTTAACCCAAAGAGGGCGAATCCACCCACCAGTAAAACTCCTGCGCCTGCTACCCACATCAAAGGTGACGATCCTTGAGCAGGCTGCGTTTCTGCTGGCGATGTAGCGGCCGATGCTTGCGTTTCTGCTGGCGATGTAGCGGGTGATGCTTGCGTTTCTACTTGCGATGTAGCGGGTGATGGCGGGGTTTGGGCCTGCGGTTTACCTCGCAATGCCTCCGAGTACAAAAACGTTGCCCCCTGCATCACAATCTGATTTCCCGGAACTAAATTGCCTTCTTTAATTTCCACCACATCTCCAGAGTCGCTACCAATCTGAACTGAGATTGGTTTGTAGGTTGTTCCTTCCTGGATGTAGACGAGCTTTTGCCCATTGGCATCAACTAAGCTGGTGCTGGGAACTTTAACAATACCTCCATCGGTTGTAGGGGCAATTGCCTCTGTCTTAATTCCCAATGCGGTTGCTTTACTGGCATCGACCTCGATCGGCTGCATAATCTTCGCCGCATCGCCACCTGCAAACTCGTTGTCATGCCCAACGTGCGCCAGCACCGGGGCAGAAGCCGTGCACAACACTAATCCCAAAACAAAACTAGACCCGTAACGGACGATCGATAATGAACTTGAATTTAAAGATTTCGATAGCATGGAAATTTCCTCCTCACATTTAGCGAACGGGGGTGATGAAGACAGCCACTCCTCTCAAGAGCAATCTATTCCTTACTTCAGAGTTGTGAACCTTCTCCCGCTAGGATGTCAGGCGGAAATAAAAATTTGATGAAAATTTGAGGCGAAGTCTAAAATTAGAGACCTCTATACCATTGCTCAGGGAGCATCTCATATTTGTAAAAACACTTATAATGGCTCCTTCCTTCTTCCTCCTTCCTTCTTCCTCCTTCTTCTTTCCTCCTGACTCCTGACTCCTGACTCCTGGCTCCAATTTCTAGCGGAGGGCTGCATAAGTGAGATGCTCCCATTGCTCACTAACATGAGGTGCAAAGAGGGCATAGGAAGCGCCCACACCTCACTTCTTTGAGAAATGCTCTATTCCCAAAATATTACAGCCACATTATTCCGAAATAAATCTAACAGCAACCGCCGCCGTTATAATGCCAAGTCGAATCCGTAATCAACACCTTATCCGGCATTAATCCCCCCAACTTTCCAGCAGTTTTATCGCAGACAGCCGCCGGAACTCCCCGCTGCAAAACGTGACCAGAACCGTCATCAAACAGATCTTCAGACCCCGTATAAATCGCCGTTTTGCCAGTGAAAATGCAAGCTCCATCATCCGGTACATCCACTTTGAAAGACACCGAATCCAGGCTTTCTAACAGCAAATCTGCATCCAATTGATAATTGTGTTTGTCGAGCAATCGGTAAGGCCTTCTCGCTCGCACTTCGACTTGCCCAAAACCAACGTCTACAAGGTGTTGAACGTATTCTGCGTATGTCAAAGCGCCGGACAAACACAAGGCCCGCAAGCGTTGGTCTTCCTTCAAATGCTGGGGAATGGGGCGAGTTGCGATCGGATCGCTCATCAACAACCTGCCACCCGGTTTTAACACCCGATAAGTCTCTTTTAATGCTTTAGCTAAATCCGCTGGTTCAAAGATATTAAACAAGCAGTTTTGGGCGACAACATCTACAGAAGCATCCGGCACCGGCAAGGCAAAAGCATCGCCTTCACAAATTTCTACAAAACTCGGATCGAACCAATCATTTTCGTGGGCAGCAATTTGCAAGTTTCGTGCAGCCGCCTCTCGCATTGCTGGAACCGGATCGACGGCAATAACCGCTCCTTTGTGTCTAGAAAAATATGCAAATTGTAGTGCTTCTAAGCCGCCGCCGACGCCTACATAAAGCACGAAGGGATTGCCGACAAGTTCGGCGGCGTGAACGGTTGTGCCGCAGCCGTAATTCATTTCTTGCATTTGTTGGGGAATTTTTAATCCTGGCAATTGCAAGGGACTGCTTTGGACGCAGCAAAGTCCGATTTGGGGTGTTTCGGCAACATCGCTGTAGAATTTGGCGGCTGTTTCGAGGTAGGTCATTTTTTAGTGTCCTAATTTTTGATTTTTGACCGCAGATGGAGCACGGGCGAGACGCCCATGCCACTAAGCCCAGAAAGATTTTGTTAGGTGGCAAATTCGACTGGAGCACGGGCGGGACGCCCATGCCACGAAGCCCAGAAAGATTTTGTTAGGTGGCAAATTCTACTGGAGCACGGGCGGGACGCCCATGCCACGAATCCCAGGAAGATTTTGTTAGGTGGCAAATTCGACTGGAACACGGGCGAGACGCCCATGCCACGAAGCCCAGGAAGATTTTGTTACGTGGCAAATTCGACTTTTTGTTCGGATTTTGGCTGATTTTCTGGTTCGGAAACTGTTGTTTTGGGAGGGGCTAATTCGCTGGTTGGCTGGCTAGGAGTTTCAGCGGCAACTGGTGGCGTTGGCGGTACAAGATTGGGAGATTGTTCTGGTATCGCGGGAGCGACTACTTGTGGTACTGGAGCTTTTCCTGTTATTTCTGGCAGGGTTGGTGGCTGTGAAGGATTAGCAGGTTGGGGTTCTTGATGCAAGAAGTTGCGGAACCGATTGTAGTATCCTTTATATTCCTGTTTTTTTGTTTGGGGAGATGCTGTTGGGGTCGGTTCTATTATTTTAACTGGTGCAACAACTTTCGGGGTTTCTAACTGTGGAGTTGCTGTCGGTGTCGGTTCTATTACTTGAACTGGTGCAACAACTTTCGGCGCTTCGAGTTGGGGGGTTGCTGTCGGTGTCGGTTGTATTACTTGAATTGGTTCTACAATTTTCGGCGCTTCGAGTTGGGGGGTTGCTGTCGGTGTCGGTTCTATTACTTGTATGGGAGCAATTTCGGGAGCGACTGTTGGCTGTAAGCTTGGTTGGGTAACAGGGGTTTCTGGAACCGCTGGTGAGGGTTGGACAACTGGTGTTTTTTCTAATGCAGGTGTCGGTGTCGGTTCGGGGGTTGGGGTTGGTGTGGGTGCGGGGGCTTGGTAGGTGCGATCGACTATACTGCGACTTTCTGCTGCTGTTAGTTCGCCCCGCACTATTTTAGAAAGAGGATCTTGACCGAGCGGTTGGAAATTGATCAGTCTGACTGTATTATTAAAGGCGTTTTTGACGATATTTCCCCGCTCGTCAATTAATTCTAGCTGTACCCAGTTTTTCCCTGGTTTGAATCCTTTAAGATATATAGGTTGCCACTGGTCGATCGCAAAGCTTTCGCCGTTGACTGTGGCTCGAATTTTCCAATCGAGTATTTCATCTTGGGAATTTTCTTGCGCCACTTCGTGCGGGGGGGCATTTGTCAAGTAAAAGTCGAGCAGGATGGGTTCTGCCCCGTAACTGCCTTGGGGGCTGTTGTACGTTAATAGGGGCAATGTTCGATCGGGATTATTATTGTCTGTTTTGGTAAAAATGTGAAAGGTGGTTTGAGCTGCGGCACCTTCGTTTTTAAAGCTTTCTTCCCAAGGGCGGGCGGCGAACACCTGCAGGGTATGGGTTCCGGGCTCTAAGTCGGAGAGCGTTAAAGGTTGGTTGATGTCGTAAACTGCTGCATAAGGTTGGTTGTCTAATAAAACTTGCAGATGGGGGCCCAAACCCAAGTTTGCATCTTTGAAAATGGGCAAGTCCTTCACTTGGAACTGAACAGATACATTTATATCCTGAAGCACTTGGTCAGGTTTTGGATTCAAAATACTAATTTGAGGCTGGTAGATTTCTAGAGCCTGACGCAGTTGTTGAATGGCTTCTGGGGGAGAAACCTCTGAGATTCTGTTTACTGGGGCGGTAGCTGATCCGCTCTTGTTCCCTGATTTGGGCAATTCGGGATGGCCCGCGCCACAACTTGCTAAACCCAAAATTAATACTGCTACTGCGAACAATGCTACCAGCCTGCCCGCAACCGTTCTGTGCCAATTGATCCCAATCACGCAACCATACTCCTAGAAGCCTTCTCATAGGGAACTATAGCCCAAAAATGAATTTAGTATGGGGGAATTGCCGGCTTGGGAATTCCAAAGCCGCCTAGGAACCAGGATTGAGGCAGCAGCGGGCAACCCATCCTCTCCGACTCTTAATTGCCGCAGCCTTTTTGCCAAACATATAGCGGTTCTCAAGCGTGGTGAGGTATGGGGGTGAGTCCTAGGCCTATGCCCTAAGCCCTATGCCCACGGAGGCCGCCAGAGCACCTCATGTTACTGAGAAAGGCTATATATCTACAAATGAGTATTCCTAAATTACCTTATCTTTGAGTTTTGTAAAGTTAATGGCAGTACCCCTTGACTTTTTTGAGGGACTGTGGGATTTAAAGGCGTTATTACATCAAGAATTGAGCCTTTTTTAAGTATTGTTAACAAGCGATTAATACTTCTCTAGCAAGCTTATAATTCATAAAACTCCCTCAAAAGGAGCAGGCGTATCAAGTCTGAATCAAGGACGCGATCGGCGGCTCCAGATAGCGAGAAGAGTTGGCAGTACCCAGGCACATTGTTAGCGACACTGGGAAACTGGCTTCTTCACAGAAGCAAAATGCTTGGGGAGACGATGCACCTGCGTCTAGCTCTGCAAAGAGTAAAGTGCCGTGTAGTGTCGGCTTTTTCGAGAATCCCCCGCCTAATCAAGCGTGGGGAGTGTCCGGTACAGTGTTCAGTTCTCGTTCCTTGTCTTACCGAGAGGAGAGTCTTCATGACCATTAGTCCTCCAGAGCGAGAGGTAAAAGCTAGGGTAGTAGTCGATAAGAATCCGGTTCCAACTTCTTTCGAGAAGTGGTCAAAACCCGGTCATTTTGATCGCACTCTAGCTAAGGGGCCAAAAACCACCACTTGGATTTGGAACCTCCACGCTAACGCTCACGACTTTGACAGTCATACAAGTGACTTAGAAGACGTTTCGCGCAAAATCTTTAGCGCTCACTTCGGCCACTTGGCAGTAATCTTCGTATGGTTGAGCGGCGCATATTTCCACGGCGCTAAATTTTCCAATTACGAAGCTTGGCTGACAAATCCTACAGCCATCAAGCCCAGCGCTCAAGTGGTCTGGCCGATTTTTGGTCAAGAAATTTTAAATGCAGATGTAGGCGGCGGCTTTCACGGGATTCAGATCACCTCTGGTCTATTCCAACTGTGGCGCGCCAACGGCATCACTAACTCATACCAGCTATATTGCACTGCGATCGGCGCCCTGGTAATGGCAGCTTTGATGCTGTTTGCCGGTTGGTTCCACTATCACGTCCGCGCTCCGAAACTGGAATGGTTCCAGAACGTGGAATCGATGATGAACCACCACTTGGCAGTTTTGTTAGGCTGCGGGTGCTTGGGCTTCGCAGGACAACAAATTCACGTGGCTCTGCCGATCAATGCTTGCATGGACGCGATCGATGCAGGTGCACCGCTGACAGTCGGCGGTAAGCTGATCAAAACAGTTGCCGACATCCCCCTGCCGCACGAGTGGATTTTGACACCGGGCTTGATGGCTGACATCTACCCGAGTTTCGCTAAAGGTTTAACCCCCTTCTTCACCCTCAACTGGGGCGCATACACAGACTTCCTGACCTTCAAAGGCGGTCTGAACCCCACCACAGGCGGTTTGTGGCTGACTGATACAGCACACCACCACTTGGCTTTGGCAGTGCTGTTCATCGTGGCTGGTCATATGTACCGCACGAACTGGGGCATCGGCCACAGCATGAAAGAAATCCTAGAGAACCACAAAGGCCCCTTCACTGGTGAAGGTCACAAAGGTCTCTACGAAATCCTGACTACTTCTTGGCACGCGCAACTGGCGATTAACTTGGCACTGATGGGCTCTCTGAGCATCATCGTCGCCCACCACATGTACGCGATGCCTCCGTATCCGTACATCGCGACCGACTACCCGACTCAGCTATCCCTGTTCACCCACCACATGTGGATTGGCGGATTCCTGATTGTTGGAGCAGCCGCTCACGGAGCAATCTTCATGGTTCGGGATTACGATCCCGCTGGAAATGTCAACAACTTGTTGGATCGCGTGATCCGTCATAGAGATGCGATCATTTCCCACCTGAACTGGGTTTGTATATTCTTGGGCTTCCACAGCTTCGGTTTGTACGTTCACAACGACACGATGCGCGCTTTCGGTCGTCCTCAAGATTTGTTCTCGGATACCGGGATTCAGTTGCGTCCGATATTTGCCCAGTGGGTGCAAAACATCCACGCTTTGGCTCCGGGCACAACAGCGCCTAATGCTACGGAAATCGTCAGCCACGCTTTTGGCGGCGGTGCAGTAGTAGTCGCCGGCAAAGTAGCGATGATGCCGATCGAGTTGGGTACGGCGGATTTCATGATCCACCACATCCACGCTTTCACCATTCACGTTACAGTCCTGATTCTCTTGAAGGGCGTGTTGTTTGCACGCAGTTCTCGCTTGGTTCCTGACAAAGGCAACTTGGGCTTCCGGTTCCCTTGCGACGGCCCAGGCCGTGGCGGCACCTGCCAAGTTTCTGGTTGGGATCACGTGTTCCTAGGCTTGTTCTGGATGTACAACTGCATCTCGATCGTGATTTTCCACTTTAGCTGGAAAATGCAGTCGGACGTGTGGGGAACAGTATCGTCAGACGGCACAATTTCTCACATTACCGGCGGCAACTTCGCACAAAGTTCGATCACGATTAACGGCTGGCTGCGGGACTTCCTGTGGGCGCAAGCTTCTCAGGTGATTCAGTCCTACGGTTCGGCACTGTCGGCCTACGGTCTGATGTTCCTAGCTGGACACTTCGTCTTCGCCTTCAGCTTGATGTTCCTGTTCAGCGGCCGCGGCTACTGGCAAGAACTGATTGAGTCGATTGTTTGGGCTCACAACAAGCTCAAGGTAGCTCCGTCGATTCAGCCTCGCGCTCTGAGCATTATTCAGGGTCGGGCTGTGGGTGTAGCTCACTACCTCCTAGGAGGAATTGTCACTACGTGGGCATTTTTCCTAGCGCGAATCATTTCGGTAGGGTAAACTACCCCTAGGTTTTGGATTCTCGATTTGGGAGGAATCTCAAATCGAGAATCCAAACTCCGAACCGAATCCCTTCAATTTTGTTCAGGATTCAGGATTAATCAAGGCTTATGGCAACGAAATTTCCAAAATTTAGCCAAGACCTTGCCCAAGACCCGACCACACGGCGGATCTGGTACGGGATTGCCACAGCACACGACTTTGAAAGCCACGATGGCATGACCGAAGAAAATCTTTACCAAAAGATTTTTGCTTCTCACTTCGGCCACGTAGCAATCATTTTCTTGTGGACATCGGGCAGCCTGTTCCACGTAGCATGGCAAGGTAACTTTGAACAGTGGATTAAAGACCCTCTAAACGTCCGCCCGATCGCTCACGCGATTTGGGACCCGCAATTCGGCGCTCCTGCAGTAGAAGCTTTCACTCAAGGGGGCGCTTCTAACCCGGTGGATATCTCTTACTCCGGTGTCTACCATTGGTGGTTCACCCAAGGGATTCGGACAAACGCCGACCTGTATCAAGGAGCTATCTTCTTGCTACTACTGGCGGCTGTATTCCTGTTCGCAGGTTGGTTGCACCTCCAGCCCAAGTACCGCCCCAGCTTGTCTTGGTTCAAAAATGCTGAATCTCGCCTCAACCACCACTTGGCTGGTTTGTTCGGTGTCAGCTCTTTGGCTTGGACTGGTCACATGGTTCACGTTGCTATCCCCGAATCTCGCGGACAGCACGTAGGTTGGGACAACTTCCTGTCTACCCCGCCTCACCCGGCCGGTTTGGCTCCGTTCTTCAGTGGTAACTGGGGCGTATACGCCGAGAATCCAGATGCAGCGAACCATGTCTTCGGTACTTCCGAAGGCGCGGGAACCGCAATTCTGACTTTCTTGGGTGGCTTCCACCCTCAAACAGAATCCCTGTGGCTGACAGACATCGCTCACCACCACTTGGCGATCGCAGTTCTGTTTATCGTTGCCGGTCATATGTACCGGACTAACTTCGGTATCGGTCACAGCATCAAAGAGATGTTGGATTCTAAGGCTGGTTTGGTCGGCGGCAAGAGTGAAGGACAGTTCAACTTGCCTCACCAAGGCTTGTATGAAACCTACAACAACTCCCTGCACTTCCAACTGGCATTTCACCTCGCTGCTTTGGGCGTAATTACCTCCCTGGTAGCACAGCATATGTACGCGATGCCTCCCTACGCTTTCATAGGTAAGGACTTCACGACTCAGGCTGCGCTTTACACCCACCACCAGTACATTGCTGGATTCATCATGGTCGGCGCTTTCGCCCACGGAGCTATCTTCTTGGTGCGGGACTACGATCCTGAAGCAAACAAAGGCAACGTGCTCGATCGCGTGTTGCAGCACAAAGAAGCGATTATCTCTCACTTGAGCTGGGTGTCGCTGTTCTTGGGCTTCCACACTCTCGGCTTGTACGTTCACAATGACGTTGTAGTCGCTTTCGGAACTCCTGAAAAGCAAATCTTGATTGAACCAGTGTTCGCACAGTTCATCCAAGCTGCTCACGGAAAAGCTCTCTACGGCATGGACGTGCTGTTGTCTAACCCTGACAGCATTGCTTCTACCGCTTGGCCCAACTACGGCAACGTATGGCTCCCAGGCTGGTTGGACGGGATTAACAGCGGTACTAATTCTCTGTTCTTGGCGATCGGACCTGGCGATTTCTTGGTTCACCACGCGATCGCACTAGGCTTGCACACCACCACCTTGATCTTGGTCAAGGGCGCTCTGGATGCACGCGGTTCTAAGCTGATGCCGGACAAAAAAGACTTCGGTTATGCTTTCCCTTGCGACGGCCCCGGCCGTGGCGGTACTTGCGACATCTCTGCTTGGGACGCCATGTACCTGTCTGTATTCTGGATGTTGAATACCCTAGCTTGGGTAACGTTCTACTGGCACTGGAAGCACCTGGGCATCTGGCAAGGTAATGTGGCTCAGTTCAATGAGTCTTCTACCTACCTGATGGGCTGGTTCCGCGATTACCTCTGGCTGTATTCTTCTCAGTTGATCAACGGTTACAACCCGTATGGTACTAACAACTTGTCAGTCTGGGCTTGGATGTTCTTATTCGGACACCTTGTTTGGGCAACTGGTTTCATGTTCCTGATCTCTTGGAGAGGTTACTGGCAAGAGTTGATCGAGACTTTGGTTTGGGCTCACGAGCGCACTCCTTTGGCTAACTTGGTTCGCTGGAAAGACAAGCCTGTTGCTTTGTCGATCGTCCAAGGTCGTTTGGTTGGCTTAGTTCACTTTACTGTGGGCAACGTCCTCACTTACGCGGCCTTTGTAATTGCCTCGACAGCCGGGAAATTCGGGTAACTCTGAACTCTGGTTTTGTAGGTAATTAAATCAAATCCCCTGCCTTCTGGCGGGGGATTTTTTTGTATATTTCTGTAAGGAATTACCGCATAGGAAACAGTGGTATAAAGAAGAGAACGCATCATATATTCATGTTCCTATTATCGTGTCTCAATTATTCAACCGCATCCCTGGACGAACCTATTTATTACTAGCAATCCTCATTTTTGCTGCCTCTAACTCTGTCATTCGCAAACTGACCGATTTAGGAGCGCAGAACCTGATCGACGGCAGAAATTTGATTTCACTTTGTAATGTTTTATTTGTAGGGAATCTCTGCGCGTTAGCAGTTTTATTCCTGGTTTATCGCCAGCAATGTACGGTGCAAAATTTCCGCTCGATTCCCAGTAAAACATGGTGGGGGTTGATCGCAATTTCTTTGCTATCTGGGGCATTGGCTCCAGCCTTAACTTTTATGGCGTTGGATTTAACCGCTGTCAATAATGTGGTACTGATTGGACGCATCGAGCCGCCTCTGATTTTAGCGCTGTCCATTCTAATTTTGGGCGATCGCGTCAATCTTTGGGTGATTGCCGGGGCGATGGTTTCGTTTGTCGGTGTTGCACTGACTATTGTATTGCAAGCACCGACTACCGATATGATGGGCATGGGCGGATTGACGATCGGCAGAGGCGAATTGATGGCAGCATCCGGGGCGATCGCGTTAGCCATTTCGACGATTATTAGTAAAGTCACGCTCAAACAAATTCCGTTAGGATTGTTCTCTATTATCCGAACAACACTGGGAACAGTTGTTTTCTTTATTGTCGTTTTAATCTTATATACTCCCACCCACTTTATCGATGTTTTTGCGCCCTTCCTCTGGCAGTGGATGCTCGTCTATGGTGCGATTATTGTTGTTGGCGGACAACTGTGCTGGTTTACCGGACTAAAAACGACGGGCGCTGCAGATGTATCCCTCGCCAGTTCGTTTAGTCCGATCGCGGGGATTTTAACCGCCTATTTGATTTTATCGGAAACGCCCACAACAGCTCAATACATCGGCGGCAGCATCATTTTAATCGGGATCGTTCTCAATCAAATTGGTGTTTTTCGCAACCAAACCCAATCCGCGCCTCAACCTCCTGTAAGTCCGGCAAAAGAGATGGATCTGGAAGTGGGATTCAAAGGGATTTAATGCTTGATACCCAGCCTCAGTTAAAGGGCGATCGAGTCAAAACTTAAAACGGATTGGAACATACTACAGATTCTTAGTTACAATAAGTAACCCTAGAAGTTGATATTCGTAACAGTCCGATTAATGTTCATTGGCGAGAGAATGTGAAGCGGTTGGCTGAGTCTGTTAAGCACGAATAAAAGTTCAATTTTATGAAACCTGTTCTGAATAAAGGGCAACTGACAACATGGAAAAACGATCGGGGGTTTGGCTTCATTAAACCGGATGATGGCAGTAAAGAAGTTTTCTTGCATATCAGTGCGCTGAAGGAAGCAAGTCGTCGCCCAAAAGTCGGAGATACGATTTTGTACGAGCAAGTTGCTGAAACAGACGGGAAAGTACGTGCAACTAGAGCATCAATTCAAGGTGTTGCACCTCGAAATGAACCAACAAAGCAGAAACCACAGAAACGCGGTGTACTCAAAACAGTTTTTGGTATTGGGATTCTGGCTGTCATTGTGGTTCTTACAATGGAGTTTAGTCCTAGTCGTTCACCTTCTCCAATTACATCGATCGCAAAACCAGGATGTACTATCAAAGGCAACATCTCGATCGATAGAGGCAATAAGGTTTATCACCTTCCAGGCATGGAAGATTACGAATCAACAGTTATCGATCCAGCTAGCGGTGAGAGATGGTTTTGCACAGAGTCAGAGGCTAAAGCCAATGGTTGGCGTAAAGCACCGAGGTAGCCCCAGCATCCCAACAACCGCGCTGCACCGCAACGAATTGCTCAAGGAAGAAGCAAGAAGTTGATATCGCCGTTTTTGCTATGGTGGATTTACTTGAGCCCCCAATTAACGATGCAACTCTACGTCGAAAGCAAAAGAAAGAAAATTGACGTGATACGCAGCCAATATTCTCAAGCCCCGATTGTTGATATTACATCGAAAGCTGATCGACCTTGGATAAAGTTGAGTCCATTTTTGCCGTAAAGATTACACTGTTGACCTGGTTTCCCTCAGCTTCAAATCTCCCCATTCATCTGCATTTGATGCACCTTGTCCGCCAACTCTTGGCGGCTTTCCTTATCGAGTGCATCAATTGCCAGCATTCCCAAATACACTACTTCTTTCTGAGTTAGTCTGGTCGCTAGCGCTTGTTTTTGAATGACTTCCTTGATCGCGGAACTGACCGCGATCGCAGTATTAGTTTTAGCCACGAAGAATAATCAACTATTAATAACAACTTTCCTTGATGTTACCATCCTCAGTCCGATTAAGTACAATAATGTTTGACTAAGTACAGTTAATCATGCTATAGTGTAAAAAATACAAAAAAGCGATCGCCCCCGGTCTAGACAACTTAAGGGCGATCGACCTATTCCTCCAAAACCTCAACCAAATCCTCAATCATCACATCAAAAGTCCGAGCTAACTTCCGCAGCAAAGTAAAGTCAACCGTTGTCAGCCCTGGACAACGAGCATAATGCTTGACAGTGTTGTACATTACCCCAGAACGTTCTGAAACTTCCTTGAATGTCCAACCTTTCTCAGCAGCTAGTTCTCTGACTTTAATTCTTACTAAACCCATGCTTGAGAGTGGATGCAATTCTTAGGTTGGCTCACCATGATATCAGAAAATCCGTCAATATCGTGGCCGATCGACCTATTCCTCCAAAATCTCCACCAAATCCTCAATCATTACGTCAAACGTGCGAGCCAACCTGTGCAAGTAGGCAAAATTAACGGTTGTCATGCCTTGACATTGGGCGTAGTTTCTGATGGTGCTGTAACCAACGCCCGATCGATCGGAAACTTCCTTAAGTGTCCAGCCGTTCTGGGCAGCAAACTCCCGAATCCGCAACCTCACTAAGCCTTTGCTCATACTGACTTGACAAATGACAATCTGCTGTCGTTTAATATTAGATATCTTAAAAAGCGATCGCCTCTGGTCTGGACAACTAAGGGCGATCGCCTATTAAACCTAATGTGGACAGATAATCTCTGTCCTGCACATCTACAACAAAAAGATGTACACACCTACAATCAAGAGATGAGTCTATTATGATATCAGAAAATCCGGCAAAATCGCGGACGATCGACCTATTCCTCAATAATCTCCACCAAGTCCTCAATCATCACATCAAATGCCCGCGCTAACTTGTACAGGGCGGTAAAGTCAACCATTGATATTTCTGAACGACGAGCATAGCTGGTTATGGTGCTATAGATCACGCCCGATCGCTCAGCCACCTCCTTGAATGTCCAGCCCCTCTCGGCCGCTAGCTCTCGCACTTTAACTCTGACTAAACCCATGCTTGACAAATAATGCAGTTGCGTTTTAAGATAATTGCATCTAAAAAAGCGATCGCCTCTGGTCTGGACAACTAAAGGGCGATCGACCTATTCCTCCAAAACCTCAACCAAATCCTCAATCATCACATCAAAAGTCCGAGCTAACTTCCGCAGGCAAGTAAAGTCAACCATTGCCATTTCAGGACGACGAGCATAGCTTCTGACTGTGCTATAAATTACCCCGGAACGATCGGATACTTCCTTAAGCGTCCAGCCCTTCTCCGCCGCTAGTTCCCGAATTTTTAGCCTGACTAAACCCATGCTTGACAGTTGATGCAATTGCGTCGTACAATTTTATATGTAAAGAGCGATCGCCCCCCGGCCTGGAAAACTAAAGGGCGATCGTCTGTAAAACCTCATCTGGACAGATTATTTCTTTCTATCAAAAAGTGCATTTGCCATATCCAGAAGTCTACTAACCATATCCAGAGGTGTACTAGCCATGATATCAGAAACTCCGGCAAAATCGCGAACGATCGCAGAATCTAGAATAATTCATAAATCTCCTATCCTGCATCCGCTGGCGAGATTCGTTACAGAAGAAACAGTCGCACTGCTGTTCAATATCTCAGCAGACGAGATTTACCGGATCGAATGCTGTCGCTACATGGTGTACGTGCACGCCAAAGGCATCAGCCGCTTTGTCAGCTACGCCGATTTTCCCCCGATTTTAGCAGTAAAGCCGATCGCACCTCAAGATTTTGGCAGATGGTACAAACGCTGGAAAAGCAAGCAAGCACCAGCATTTTGGACTAAATTCTACACGTACAATTTCAAAAAAGCTGTTTCCGTTGACAGCTTGCTGGAGTGGGGCCAATTGGTAGCTACTGTTAAATCGGTCATTTCTGGGGCCGCGCTGCAACAGCTACGAGATGTCTATGCCCAAGAAAAAGATTTGATGGAGAAATTTTAAAGTGCGATCGCCCCGGCAACCAACTGCCAGAATGGGCCAAGGAAAAATTAAAATAAATGGCTAAGTGAGAAAATGGAGGTAGAAAATGGACAATCACCATGCCTAGAAAAATTCGCGAGTTAAAAGCTCAGATTAGCCGTGAGGGCTTTATTTATTTGCCAAAACGCGGAAAAGGCAGCCATGAGAGATGGCAGCATCCTTTGATTGGGAAGACATTAACAATTCCAGGCAAAGACGGAGATGATGTGCCACGCTATTTAGAGAAGCAGTTGGCAATATTGTTAGCCGAACTCGACGAGTTAAAGGAGGAAGATTCATGAATCGATACAGTATGATCGTCCAATGGTCTGACGAGGATCAACTTTTCCTCGTGACGATTCCAGAGTTTGCCGAGCGCGTTGTCATGCCCTGTACCCACGGCAAAACCCGCGAAGAAGCCATCCGACATGGCGAAGAAGTGCTCGAAATGTATCTAGAAGCTTGGCAGGAAGAAGGTGAACCCATCCCCGCACCTAGCATTCTTCAAATCGCCTAGAAAACCTCATCCTCGATTCCCAGCCACCATTCCCCCAGATTCATTAAATCTTTGTGAATGTCTGTAAGTTCTGTCATATACTCTTCAGCAGAAATCTCTGATCGCCTTTCTTGTAATTTTTTCAGTCGCAGTTGCACCAACAGCCAAGGTTTGGAAATCCCATCGGTTGCTTCGATATATTTTGCTAGCTCTTTGCTGTCCATAGTTATTGGTTATTTGTTATTGGTTATATCGTTTCCGGTTGTATCGGAATGATTAAACCGCAGAGAACGCAGAGAACGCAGAGAAATCAGAGGAGAAGAGAGAGATATGAATAATTACGATGCCAACTGGCTTAATATTATAGGAGTTTTGAAACGGCTTTAAAAGCTCTGATTTTTCCCAGTCGGTTTCAACCGACTTGAGCTTTGAGCCTGGGGTTTCAACCCCAGGCGGACTAACGGACTGGCGGACTTTTCAGCTAAGATGCCTCCCAAAAACATCTTTTACCTATAATCCGAAGTCTGAATACTCTTCAACTTCGCAGCATATTTCATGCCGTATTCCGGGCGACAGAAGCGATCGATCTGAGACTCAAAGAAAGCCCGATTTGCCTTCAAATGCTTTGGATTCGGATCATCTAAAGGATACAAAAGAGCAGTCCGCAAAGCTTGAATCACCGCCGAAGTTACGCAATACATCGATCGCTGAAATGTCACCCCAATTTGATTGAGGATATCATCTTCGCCGCGACAGCGCTGTTTGTAGAAATCCTTCAAATAAGGCGGCAGGAAATGCAGCATATCTTGTGCTAGCAAAGTCGGCGGAATCCCCGCCGTACCTACGGGGAATTTGTCTGCATAAAGCACTCCGTAGTGGAAGTCTTTTTGGTCGTCAGGAACTTCTCTAGCTTGAGCGTTGTAAGATTTGGTGCCTCGGAATGGCGAAGTGCGATAAAATACAGCTTCCACGTAAGGTAACGCTGCTTCGTAAAGCCAAGTGAAACCTTTAGATTTGGGGATAATTTCGTACTTCTCGCCGTCGATGTAAACGTGGTGGTAAATCGGGCGTCCGGCGATGGCAAATATGCCATTTACTAAGAAATCCATCGCCTGCGGGACTGTGGTAACTTTCCCTTCGTCGTAAAGATCCGAAACTTCAAAAAACACCGGTGCCATTACTTCCCAGAATAAACCGAGATTGCTGTAATAAGACATTTGGCGGCACTGTTCTAAAAACATTTCTGGAAATGCTTTGTGCAGTGCCAGCATGAACGGGTCTTTTTTGAAGTAAGCTTTAATTGCCCGATCGGCATTAGCCTTATATTCGTCACTGTCCAAATAAGGATCGAATTGATTGGTCGGCACGTACAAGCCCCGGTGCCACAGCATCGCCCTCATGCACTCTTCCGCAAATTCCATGTTAATGCGATCGTGCCACAAATGGTGAAACAGCCGCGGGAGTTTGCCAGTTTCTCCCTTTTCCATGAACTCCAAAAGTTCCGGGTGGGCGCTTCCAGTCCCCCGCCACACCCGCAAATCTGCACCGTCGCCCGAATAGTGATTTTGCAAGTCTAAATACTCCTGGGGCAAGAAGTATTTAAAGAAGGGAAGCGGGTGTAAAAATACCCGTTCGGCGATGTAAAGCAAATCCCGCCAGTAAAAGTCCATCGGCACCGCGTAAGCTTTCCAGATAGCGATGATTTGCATCAGATTTTCCGGCGTATCTGGAATCATCGCGCCGCCAGCTTCTAGCCTGTGAATTATTTCGGCAAATTCGTGTTTGGAAGGAGGTAGTTTAGTTGCTGGTTTATTAGGAGTTTGTACCATTGTTTCTTCCTTTGGTTGAGTGAAATTGAATATTTATCTACTTCCAGCCTCTGCCTATTGGTGAGAACTTAACGTAAAACCGATAGTCCCTAAGTCCGGCAGGGAATGAATTCCCTGCCTCACAGCTAAAGTCCTCTTAAGAGGACTAGAAAACTCATTAGTCCTCTTAAGAGGACTTTCGCTATTAGACAGGGAATTCATTCCCTGGCGGACTTCGTTTGTGTAGATGCGATTTCAATCGCTGACTTTTCCCCAGGATAGCTAATAGCAACTTGGGTATTTCTGTCAGCCGGCAGAGTGGCTACGATCGCATTTGTAGTAGATTCGCTCCACTTGAGCAGCCAAGCAGGTTGAATTCCCAACACAAAAATGATGCCCGCCAAAACCAGCGCCGGCATATTTTCAGCAAACGTAACTGGAGGGTAGTAAGCCGTGGCATTGTCCAACTTCCCAAAACAGGTGCGGTTGAGCAGAATCACAAAGTAAACTGCTGTTAAACCCGAAGCTAAAATGCAGAGTAAAGTGGGAATTGGAAAGATCGCGAAACTGCCTTGAAACACTAAAAATTCGGCAACAAAACCCACCAAGCCGGGAATTCCGGCGCTTGCCATGCCGCCCAAAACTAACAGGGAACTGGCAGTGGGTAAACCCCGCATCGGGTTCATCAAACCATTGAGCACGTCCAAATCCCGCGTGCCAACTTTGGTTTCGATGATGCCTACCAAATAAAATAGCAAAGCTAAAATTAAGCCGTGGCTTACCATTTGCCCGACTGCACCGATTAATGCCAGCTTCGTACCCGCGGCGCAGGCAACCAGGATGTAGCCCATATGCCCGATCGAACTATAGGCTACCATGCGTTTGATGTCTTTTTGGGCGATCGCGCTCAAAGCCCCGTACATCACGCTCACAGTTCCGATAATCGCTAAACCGGGAGCTATAATCGACCAAGTTTCGGGAAACATCTGCAAGCCAAACCGCACTAAACCGTAAGTTCCCAACTTCGCCAGAATCCCTCCCAGCAAAATTGCTGTTGCTGGCGAAGCTTCCACGTAAGCATCCGGTAGCCAAGTATGCAGCGGCACCAAAGGAATTTTAATTCCCAACCCAATTAGCAAAAGTGTGAGCAGGATTAACTGCAGATTTCTCGGCAATTCTTGAGTGGTAATCGCACTGTAATCGAAATTTAAAGAACCGCTCAGCCAAGCCACACCCAAAAATGCTGCTAGCACTAAAAGTCCCGAAACTGCCGTGTAGATCAAAAACTTCATGGCAGCGTATTCCCGCTGCTTTCCGCCCCAAATCGCAATCAATAGATAAAAAGGAATTAATTCTACTTCATAAAACAGTACAAACAGCAGCAAATTTTGAGACATCAAAGCTCCGGCAACACCCGCATTGATTAGCAAAATCAAAGCGTAGTAAAGCTGGGGGCGCTCCATCTTTTCGCCAGTGCCGTAAATGACTAATAGCGTCAGCAATGCACTTAAAACCAGCAGCGGCAAAGACAAGCCGTCAATGCCCAAATTGTAGCTCAAACCTAATTGCGGAATCCAAGGCAAATATTCTTGAAATTGCAGTCCCGCATGGGCGGGATCGAATTGAGTCAGCAGCCAGATATTCAACAGGAAAACAACAGCAGCAAAAGCTGAGGCAATGGAACGCAACCGCATCCCGTTGATGTTTCCGGGCAGAAACCCGACTACCGCAGCGCCCAACGCGGGCAACCAGAGCAAGGCACTAAGCATAATGTGTGAAGAGTGAAGAGTAATATCAATTCCGCTTGCACCGGAATGATTGTTGACGGTTGACGGTTGACGGTTGACAGTTAACTCGAATTTACTATTCCGATGCTAACTTATAGCCTTTCTCAGTAACATGAGGTACACGCTTGATAAGCGGCCTCCGTGGCCTCCGTGGCCTCCGTGGCCTCCGTGGGCATACCTCACTTTATTGAGAACTGCTGTATTTGATATTAACTATCAATTTGGCACGCTTTTATGGTTGATAATTTGAGAATTTAGAGCTCACTTTTTTCCCAAATTATAACTTTAAAATTGCATCAAGACTCAACCAGAATATTGACTGCACCCGTGTCTAAATCGTAATATCCACCCACAACTTTCAGTTTATTCTCCTCAATTAACTTAGAGATAACAGGAGATGCTTTCAACCTCTTAGCTTGCAGCACAACATTGGCTTTGCAGGCATTTTCTAGATGATCGCCTGCTTGGCCTTTCGAGCTTTCTACAGCCGGCTTAATGGCGTCGAGCAAACTGCCAATTTGACCCGGAACTTGAGCTCCTTTGATGGTTGCCTCTACCGCACCGCAACGTTTATGCCCGATTACCATCAGCACTTTTGCTCCCAATACCAGCGTGCCAAATTCCAGGCTGCCAATTTCTTCGGGAGTAGCAACATTTCCGGCCACGCGACACACAAATAAATCTCCCAATCCCTGATCGAAAATAATCTCCGAAGGAAAGCGGGAATCTGCACAGCCGAGAACAGCAGCAAAGGGTTTTTGAGATTTGGCAACTTCGACGAGGCGGGGTAAGTCTTGGTTGGGACTTTGGCGTTTTCTGTTAACAAAGCGCTTGTTCCCGTCCATTAACTTTTGCAGAGCTGCATCGGGAGTCGAGTCATTTTGAGCAATTGCTGGTTCGGGTGCAGCCAAATCAGCGCCTGCTCCTGCTGCAAGTATCCCTGTACCAATGGCTCCTGCGACAAATTTGAGGGAATTGCGTCGGGAAAGATTGAATTGTCTGTTGTTTGAGGTCATTTATGTGCCTTATTTGAACGAGTTGGAAATCTTTGTGCAAGACTTCATGTTTTTAAGATTTTAGATTAAAAGTGTCACCTAAAATCTTAAAATTTATATCTTTTTACCCGCCTACTATCAGCGACAGGCGAGCTAGCAGCGGCCAGCTTATCAGCAGTCCCAAAAGCGCAACTCCGAACAGAATTGTTAGGGCGTAAAACTGAGTTTGACCGTTAACGTTGTATTTGAGGCTTTGCCCGCCGAAAACCGTTGCAAAACCGATTAAATTTACGAAACCGTCAACAATATTGCGATCGATCCAAGAGATAACTTGAGCAACTAGACCGACTGCAAATATCACTGTTACTCGGTAAAGTTTGGCAGTGTAAAAGTCGTAAGCAAAAAAGTCTTGCAAAGCTTGAGAACCAATTCGCACCGGTTTTTCCCATTTTTCGTTCAGGTAAACAAATGCTCCGGCACCGATGCCTATCGCCGTTGACAAAACTAGCAGTCCACTTGCGGTATAATTCAAACTTGCCCCCGGCAATAAATGCCACGCAGCCAGCAAGTGCGGAACGTGCAAAGTAAAGCCCATTAAAACAGTCATCGGCAAGATAAAAGGCCAGTGAACTTCCGGCGAACGTTCGGTCATTTGCTTTGGTTTGCCGCCAAAAACTAAACCGAAGACGCGCATCAACCCAAAAGCAGTGACGCCGTTTACAAACAGCACTATTCCTAACAGCAAAGGATGAGTTTGCCAAAGCCCGGATGTGAAGTCTTCTAAAGCCCAGAAGCAGCCGAAGGGCGGCAGTCCCACCAATCCAGCGCTACCGACAATAAACGATATGGCCGATATCGGCCGCTTTGCCCACAAACCGCCGAGAGAGCGGACATCCTGAGTGATGCTGTTCCAAACTACCGAACCGATGCTCATCACCAGCAAACCCATTGCCAAGCTGTAGGCAAATATTAATGTCAGGGCTGTCTGGGCTTGTCCGGTGCCGACGGCGATAAATACTAAGCCCATGTAAGAGCTGACTATATAGGAAAGCGTGCGCTTGATGTCAATTTGGGCGATCGCAATTAATGAAGCACCAACCGCCGTCGCAGCGCCTACAATAATAGTTGTCTTCAGTCCGCTCGGCGACAAAGCAATCACCGGCTGCAACTTAATCAATATCCAAGCACCAGTTTCGACAACTACGGTGTTCCGCAAAATCGTCGCCGGCAGCGGGCCTTCCATCGCCTCATCCAGCCACAGGTGCAAGGGAAACTGAGCGCACTTACCCATCGGCCCGGCAATCAAAGCCAAGCTCAACAGCGTCGCTACAGTAGGGTCAAGCTTTGCAGTCTGAGCCCAAACAGCCAACTCGTCAAAATTCCAAGTTCCAGCCAGTGGCAGAATTGCGACTACTCCCATCAGCAGGAATAAATCTCCCACCCGCTTTGTTAAGAAAGCGTCGCGGGCTCCTGTCACCACCAAAGACTGATTGAACCACAGCCCGACTAGCAGGTAAGTACCCAAAGTCAGAACTTCCAAAATCATGTAGCTGAAGAACAGGGAATTGCACAGTACCAAGCCGCACATCCCTGCTTCAAACAGCCCCATCAGGGAAAACAATCTCGCCCAGCCCCAGTCCATTTCCATGTAACCGAAAGCATAAATCTGCGCCAGCAAGTTCAGTCCGGTAATCAAAACTGTCGCGCCGACGGTGACAGTAGAGATTTCTACGGGAATGGTTAAGTCTAAACCTGCTACATTCAGCCAGGGAATTAACTGGTGTTGTGCCGGTTGGTTCCAGATAGCTGTCAGGGCTATGACGCCGTGTAAGAAAGCGAACAAGGTTAAGATGGCGTTCACGTAACCGGATGGTCTTGGCCCCGTGCGACGGGTAATTGCCGGAAACCACAGCATCGACAGAACTCCGCCGATGAGTGGATAGCAAGGTATAAACCAAACGGTCTGGAGTAAGATTTGAGCCATTGGCATTACTTGTAAAGGTTACAAAAATTTAAAATTATGAGAATAATTCCCAACGCGCTGACGACAGCAGTGAAAAGCCCGAAGGCAGAAGTAAAGAAAATTTTGGGGTTTGCCTCTGAGTTTCTTCTCCTCGTCAAACCGAGCGCTTCAGAATAGACTTATTAATTTTATATTAAGTATTGCGTTAAATTTTCATATTTCGGATTCAGCTTATTTATCTGTACTGATAAACTATACTTATATGTATATAAGGGCGGATTGTGTACAAACGAATATTTGTCGATCGCAAGTGCGATCGCACAATAATTTATTGCTCTAAAATATTAAAACCGATTAAAACCGCTCAATCTGCCAAGCTGATTCTGGAAGTTTGGCTTGGCGCTGTCCCATCGACCTTGCCCTAACATTCACTAGACCGATCGGCGTATTAAACAAATCTACCATATCGGCTTGGGCCATCGCACTTTTGGCCGCTGCCACCGGAAATTCCTTTAACAGCCACCTAGCCAGCCGGTAAAAATATTCCCCTGTGGTGAATTCTCGCATCAAATCGACACCGTAGAGTTCGTGCAAATATTTATTAGATTCGCCGTACCGATACCATTGACTTTGCAACTGTTTTATTGTAGAACGGTGGCGGTGTCGGACGATCGCATTTTCGGCAAAATACATTTTATAGGATGTTTCCCGCAAAATCCGCCAGCATAAGTCCGCATCGCCGCCACTGCTGAGGTAAGGGCGAAATAATCCTATTTGTTGTAAAACTAGCCTCCGTACAGCTAAGTTGGCTGTTTGGCCGTAAGCACAAAAAGGGTGAGCGAGTGTATGTTTTTGAGATAAAGTATTTTGGCGATCGGCGTGTTGTTCTAAAATAGTTTTACCGGGCAATGCGAGTATTTCCCCAGCGCTAATTCCTACTTCTAAGTCAACAAATGGCTTAACTAAATTTTCCAGCCAGTCAGATTCCGGGCGACAGTCTGCATCGGTAAATGCAATGATTTCGCCTGTGGATGCGCGAATTCCTTTATTGCGGGCGGCGTAGGAACTTTGAATCTGATTTTCGGTGAGGTGGCGAATGGTTATGTGATTGAAATTGCTTCCTCCCGTTACCAAGGGGGGGAGTGAGGGCAGGGCGGTTTCATTTTCTTGTAGTGGCAAACCCTCGTGAAGAGCCCCGATGCCTGAAATGCCCATGAAATCATCTGTGGGTGGGGGCGGGCACGGGGGCACCGCCCCTACAAACCCTTCCGTAGGGGCGGTGCCCCC
>NZ_JAUBTT010000260.1:0-1375 GCF_036705125.1 Microcoleus sp. B7-D4 | reverse complement strand
CTGCTACACAAATACTAGACAAGTCTCGACATTTGCTTCTTACTTCATCGGGAGCATGGGAGCGGTTATCCCTCAGTAAGCTTTCACGGTTTAGCCAACCGCGATAACATAATTGCTGCGTTTAAATCTCTGTCCATCGAATGACCACAACTTCCACAGTTATAAGTCCTTTCTTTGAGTGGCATATCTTGGATGTGTCCACAGTTTGAACAGGTCTTGCTCGACGGGAACCATCGGTCGGCAACGATTATTTCACAGCCAAACTTTTTAGCCTTGTACTCTAACTGGCGTTTGAATTCATGGAATCCACAATCAGCTATTACTTGAGCTAGTTTATAATTGGCCAACATCCCGGAAACGTTCAAATTTTCTACTACTATTTTTGCGTGGTTTTTGCATAAGTAAGTAGTGATTTTATGCCGAGTGTTTTTTCTAAGATTTGCTACCTTAGCGTGATGCTTTGCTAATTGAATTTTGGCTTTGTATCTATTCTCGGAACCCTTGACTTTTCTGGCAAGAACCCTTGACAACCTCTTGAGTTTTGCGAGATGTGCTTTGTAGTGCTTTGGGTGAGGAAATACTACGCCCGTTGAAAGTGTAGCTAACTCTTTGACTCCCAAATCAACTCCTACAACATCATGACTTTTGATTGTTGGTTCATGATGTTGTTCGTAGGCAAATGCGATAAACCAACTATCGGCAGTGCGCGAAATGGTAATTGACTTGCAAGTTGTATGAGGCAATCCCTCGTGAGTTTTTACCCAGCCGATTGTCGGCAACTTTATAGATGTACCGCCCACAGGGATAGGCTTACCACTCGCATCAATAGTGAAAGAATCGTGATGCCCCTTCTTCTTGAATTTGGGATAGCCACCTTTTTTCGAGAAGAATCTAGAGAAAGAATCCCCAAGGTTATCAAACGCATACTGGGTAATTTTTTGGCAAATACCTGCCTCTTTAATCCACGTAAACTCAGGTTTTACGTGGTTGTTAAAGAATTTCTTGAGGAGGTATTTATTTGGCTTCAGTCCATCTTGATAAAGATTACTCCAAGTAGCCAAGCCCCAATTATAAGTAAACCTTGCTATTCCAGCGTGTTTACTCATAACTGTTGCTTGGCTCTTGTTTAACTTTAACTTTGTTTTGATGGATAAAAGCATTGTTCGACCTCAACACTGTATTTCTTGATTCCTCAATTTTGCCAGTTCTTGTACGGGCTTGTCAATAGCATTTTTTAGGTTTTCTTTGAGCTCTTTGGAGTAATTTCGTAGACCGTATAGACGGCAAGAGAAGCAGTGGATTATCGCCATCAAATCTTCTACTAATTCATGCTGGGGGGACAACGATAATTGATTGGCGACTACAATTTCGCATC
>NZ_JAUBTT010000259.1:0-1382 GCF_036705125.1 Microcoleus sp. B7-D4 | reverse complement strand
AACCAAAATTGGGACGTATTCTCCGCTTATAAAGCCAGTTTAGGCTTTGTTTGGGCTTAAAATTTGTTTAAGTCCCGCTAAAAGCTTGTAGAAACCGGGCTCCTCGCCCCATGCGTGAATCTCAGAAACCGGGTTTCTCTCGATATTTCTCATCACCCAACCAAAAATTCGTAGAAACCCGGTTTCTCGCCCCATGCTTAAATCTCAGAAACCGGGTTTCTCTATGCTTCACCCATCCCCAGCGAAAATTTAACAACAGTTCGATCGTGTTTCGAGCGCCCTCATCTGGCAGGATGAAGCATTTTAAATTTGGGCGATCGCGAGTATAATAGTAAATAGCTAAAAGAGGAATTTTAGATATGGAATTGAATGAGTATTTTGATTTCTTGGCACCAGATGATATTCGCATTAAAGGACACCGCATCGGGATTGAGACGGTACTGTACGAGTACCTGCATCGGGAACGCACCGCCGAAGAAATTCAGCAATTCTATCCATCTCTAACTTTGGCAGAGGTTTATGCGACTATTTTGTATTATTTGGAGAACAAAGAAGCAGTAAGTCGATATTTGGAAGACTGGTTGGAGTGGTCGCACCAGCAGCGAAAAATGCAAGCAGCAAATCCCCATCCGGCTGCCGAAAGATTGCGAAAATTGAAAGCAGAATGGGCAAAGCAAACCGCGAACCAGAGTGATTGAGAAATGGCGTTTAAATATTTGATGGATGAGAATGTTACTCCCGTTTATGCTACACAGCTTCACCGGAAACGGCCTGATTTAGTAGTTTGGTCGGTGGGTGACATCGGTACGCCTCCGAAAAGTACGCTCGATCCTGATATCTTGGTGTGGTGTGAAGAGCATAACTTTATTTTGGTGACGAACAACCGCAAGTCAATGCCCGTGCATTTGGTAGATCATATAGCTGAAGGTAGGCATATTCCAGGGATTTTTATTTTGAACTCAGATTTAAGTATTGGGCAAAATATTGAGGAATTGATTTTGATTGCTTATGGTTCGTTCGATGATGAATATCAAGATCGGATCGTCCATCTTCCTTTAACATAAACGGGACTTATGCGCGGGGGATAGGCCATGCGTGAATCTCAGAAACCGGGTTTCTCTCGATATTTCTCGTCACTCAACCAAAAAATTCAGAGAAACCCGGTTTCTCGCCCCATGCGTAAATCTCAGAAACCGGGTTTCTCTCGATATTTATCGTCACCCAACCAAAAAATTCAGAGAAACCCGGTTTCTCGCCTCAATGCCAAAAATTCCTGTCACAATAAAATGAATCCTAGCAAGAGACAAAGGGCATGACGCGAGAGGGTGCGATTCGTTGAAACGTGAATCACGGTAATCAGTCCGTACATAGCGTTTCCAGCC
>NZ_JAUBTT010000258.1:0-1384 GCF_036705125.1 Microcoleus sp. B7-D4 | reverse complement strand
AAAGCTTTAGAAGCTGCTGCGCCGGATATTTTGGCAGCGAATTCGGCTGACTGCAAGGCGGCAAGCGCGGATGGAATAGCGAAACCGCTGTACGATCGCCTAAAGTTGGATGAGAGCAAGTTGAAAAGTGCGATCGCAGGCGTGCGCGACGTTGCGATCCACAAAATCGGCTGAAAAAATACAACCCAGGCACGGAAGGCGTTTGGGGATGTACCCGTTGTTACTACTGCAACTGGGTTTGTCCGATGGAAGTTGCGCCGATGGATCAAAGAGGTAAGATTAAACAAGAGATTATCGGGCGCAAAGATGACCACGCCAGTCGATCGATTCGCCATCGGAAAGTCTGAATCAATAAAGAATTACGATTTTAGATTTCACAAATCCTAATCCTTGCATCCCAAATCTCAAATCCACGGCACGTCTTGGTCAAATACCATCTGTGTATCATCAACATAAGATTGGCAATTGTGGGAAATTCTAAACCTTATTTAATAGCAAAAAAGGAGTTTCGACAGTGATGAAAAAAAACATTAAAGTTATTGTCACTAAGATTTACGATATATTCTTTGCAAGTATAGTAAATTTTGCTATCACAAGATACATGGAGACAGACTTTCTCTATAAATACTTACTTTACGGAAATGAAGAACGCTTGCAAATTGCTAAAACCGCTGTGGTAAACAATGCTACTTTTAACACAATTTCTGGCACTATCCAAATAGGAGAATATGTATTTTTTGGATTTCATGTTGTAGTGTTAACAGGAACACATGATTATAATAAATTCGGACGTGAAAGACAGATAACGGTTCCAGGTGTTGGAAAAGACGTAATCATTAAGGAGGGAGCTTGGCTGGCTAGTAATGTTACTGTTATTGGCCCTTGTATAATTGGAGAACATTCAGTGGTAGCTGCTTGTTCTCTTGTTAATAAGGATGTACCGCCTTATACTATTGTCGCTGGAATACCTGCTAGAGTTATCAAAAAAATTACCCCCCCTTCCAATACCGATCAAACGGTCGGTTAATAACCAGTTGTATTGGGAATTAAAGTGTTGAGTGAGAATCAGTCCTGAAGGAACTCTGACTCTCGGAAACCGGGTTTTTAAATCTTAAGTAAACCCACCGAAAACAACACAATATCCAGATACCCGACTTCTTCAAAAAGTCGGGTATCTAAAAAAAGACAATTTTACCATTTTAAAAGAACTAAATCAAATCTTAAGCAGGAAATGACACGAAGAGAAGTGCAATACCGATCGCGAGGGAGCATCTCATATTTGTAAAAATACTTCTTCTGGCTCCTTCCTTCTTCTGGCTCCTTCCTTCTTCTGGCTCCTTCCTTCTTCCTCTTTCCTTCTGCCTCCTGCCTCCTGCCTCCTGCC
>NZ_JAUBTT010000177.1:0-8372 GCF_036705125.1 Microcoleus sp. B7-D4 | reverse complement strand
TTCACAATGGGTAATCGATAACTGGTAACTGGTAACTGGAATCACCCTTTACCCTAATTACCAACACTATAAACGGCGTCAATCACAGCCTGGTTTTTAAGTTCCATAGTTTCGCCTGCTTTGGGAGAATCAATTCAGAATCGATTTGGAATCGATTCTGATATGCGCTATCATAGCACATCACATCATGGTTGCAAATAGTACAATCAAAACAGAAGGTGACAGAACATAGCATGATGGAAGGAGAGATATTGAATATGAACTAATGAGTAGAAAACTAAATGCTGTAATTCCCGATGAAACTTGGGAAGCTTTAGATGAGATAGCTAACCGCGAAATGCGTACCAAAAGCCAGATGGCAGCAATCCTTTTAGGAGAAGCGATTGCAGAGTACCGCAAGCGGCATTCTTTAAAAAATACCGAGGCTGACTTAGCAGATGCTGCCGATCGCACATCCGACCCGCAGCCACCAGAACCGGAGCCAACCGCAACCAAGCCAGCAACCGCAGGAACAGCCAAGCGGGGCAAGGCAAGTAAAAGTGCTAGTTAATGTCTAGCGAATATCTAGCAGATGTCTAGCAAAGGAAACGTCACAATTCAACCCAAACCATGCCGATCGCCATTCCTTGACCTCTATTACGCAGAAGTAAATGAATAGTTCCAATGATCGATTAGACCGAATAGAAGCAATCCTTGCAGCCACCGCAGTGCAGCAGCAGGCAAATACCGAGGCTCTGACCAGGCTGGAAGCTCAGACTTTTGCCAACTCCGAGGCGATCGGGCGGTTGGAAGTTCAAACTCTTGCCAATGCGACAGCCATAGATCGCCTGACCGATCGCATTGACCAACTGACCGATCGCGTTGACCGACTGGCTCAACGTTTTGACGGTCTGGTTTCAGCAATCGGGAGCCATCAAGAAGCGCTGAGGCTGATTTCCCAGCAGAACAACGAATGGCGAGAGCAAATGCGAATCATTCAAACAGAAATTCGCGACCTCTGGCAGTACCTCAATAACCAGCTCCGTAACCGTGGCAACGGCGGCGGGCAAAACTGAAGCGGCTGCCGATCAGGTGTGGGTGTGGGGAATTTAGGGACGATCGCCCTTGGGAGTTGGGGCGGTGCGGACGATCGGCTTCTTAACAAAGCTTGGTATAAACTCCCGATCGCACATCCGAACCGCAGCCAACAGAACCGGAGCCCACAGCACCCAAGCCAGCGACAGCACCGAAAGCCAAGCGGGGTAAGGCAAGTAAAGGTGCTAGTTAATGTCTAGCAGGTATCTAGCAAGTATCTAGCAAGTATCTAGCAAATGTCTAGCAAAGGAAACAGGCAACCATGATCCAAACCCAAACCAAAACAGAAACAGTCACATTTGATGAGTTTGTCGCTTGGTATCCAGAGAACTCTGTCCACCGCTACGAACTACACCACGGAGTTATTGTTGAAATGCCTTTAGGAACCGGCAACCATTCCAACGTTACGGGCTTTATTACAAGTGAAATCAATTTTGAAATCAGGCGACTGCAATTGCCTTGCTCCATCCCCGGTGACTGCCTGCTCAAGCCCATCCGCAACGAGGCTGGCTACCAGCCAGATACTATTGTCCTCAACCAAACTGCATTTGCTTCCGAGCCCCGCTGGGAAAAAGAATCAATCATCACGATGGGGTCTTCGGTACGACTGGCTGTAGAGGTCGTCAGCACGAACTGGCGGGACGATTACCATCTCAAATTCGCTGACTATGAAGAGATGGGCATCCCCGAATACTGGATTGTGGACTATCTCGGATTGGGCGGTCGCAAGTTCATCGGCACTCCCAAACAACCCACTCTCTCGGTTTGCCAGTTGGTAGATGGAGAGTACCAGGTCACACAGTTTAGGGGGGACGATCTGATTGAGTCGCTAGCTTTCCCAGAACTAAGGTTGACGGCTGAGCTGATTTTTCGGGCCGGGATGCCCGCAAGCGGGTTGAGCTAGAACGATGGGACATTCTGGCGGCGGGCAAAATTGAAGCGATCGCCCTTGGGGAGTTGGGGTTGTGCGGTCAATCGCCCTGCCGACCCGCACTCGCAACAAAAACCCGCACTCGCAAGAAAATCTAGCGATGCGGCAAAGAAAATCAAAAGATGGCTCTAGGAAAACTTAGAAAATTCTAGAAAAACTTGACAAATACTTTGCGGGTAAGGGACTCGCACAATGATTTTTCTTAGTAAACGAATCACGAATCGGTCATAATCGGTCACAAAATATCCCAGTTTTGCCACACTTTTGACACAATATCGGCTGATATTGCTATCCCCGATAGTTGCGCTGGCAAACTATCAAGGGGCGGGAGCTGTTCGATCGACGCTGTATGGAATCGGCGGATTTGCTGCTTTACTACACAAATTGTGTATAATTGCGCCAATTCGTGTAGTGTGGCGCAAAAAAGCTTGATCCAAAATGATTAGTACAGTACCATTATCGGTAACTCTAAAGCGAGGATGCGAAAAATGGCGCGAAGATGGAAGCATTCAGTAACAGTTTACCTATCTGAGGCAGAATATCTATTAGTTACAGGCAAAGCATCGCAATTAGAAACTTCTAGTTCGAGCTTTACTAAGCAAGCGCTTAAGACTTATATAAAACACATAGAAAAGCATCTTCAAGATGCCGAACCTATTGCAGCGTAAGGCTTACACGCATTTTTTCCACTCGTTTTAAGACAAAAAAATCGCTGCACCTTTAAGAGAGGCGAAGCGAACAGATTTATAAATAGTAATTTCAGTATATAGTAGTCCGTCTACTATTTGTCCGCAAATTGTTTACAAATTTGCGGACAGACCACGAACAGTAGCCAGCCTCTCTTAAATATCGGTGTAGCGGGTCAACCTTTCACGGAACCCCGCTATGGATACCATTTTAAACGAAACCGTTCAGTTTAGTCAAGAGTCGGCAACTTTAGAGAATTTTGGCGAAGATTACGCAGAATATGTGAATCAACGCTGCTACGAGGATGTTGTGGTGCGATCGGGAGTTGCCCCCGACATCTTCCGCCTGAACTTTGAGCCTGCGATCGGAACCCCTGTATATGAGCAGGTTTTTGCCGACAGCGACAAGGCCACCAACAGCGGCCGCAGCATAGAAGCGGCTCGGAATCTTGCCCGGTGTAATGGAAGTCAGGGATATTTCCTTGGCCCAAATTTTTACATACTCTCCGATCTAGCCGGAGCCACAAAAGCGGCCAGAAACGGGATTATCAAATCAGAGGGAATTTTTCGACCTGCGGGCCCTGCTGCTGGTGGCTGGATAGCTAATGGTCGCTTTCGCCAACTCACAGGCGCACCGATCGCACTAGATGAAAAAGGCAAAGAGCGTCGGTATTTTCAGTCAATTGGAAAATCCTTAGAGTTATTCTTCCCCGCTGTTACGGTTCCAATCTGGGAATCAATAGCCGAAAAAGCTGGCTTACCCATGCCAGAATTTCCCGTGGTAGGAGTTGGCGGGAAAGCATTATATTTCTGGGAATGGGTTGAGAGTAGCGGTTGCCCGATCGTCATCACTGAAGGAGAAAAAAAGGCAGCTTTGCTAGTTAGTCGCGGATACGCGGCAATCGGTCTACCAGGAATCACAACCGGTTATAGAGTAACCGAGCGTGGCGAAACCATCACAAAACCCGACGGAACACAATATCAAAAAGCAATTGCCCACGAACTGCACGAAGCGCTTAAACCCTTTGATACCAACGGACGTGTCGTATTTTTTACCTTCGACTACCGCGACGGGAATTGTTTTGAAACCCCAGAATTCAAAGCTGCCAGCACTACATCTCGACTGTTTGCTAACGTTACCTGCAAAATTGCCCTTCTCCCCGGCCCTCATAAAGCGATCGATGATTTTGCTGTGGCAGGCGGTGATGTAGATGCACTTCTATCGGGAGCTAAAGACTACCAGAAGCTAAGGATTGAGGCCCAATGGCGACGCAATCGGCAATATACTCCAGATCGCGCCATTAACTCGCGCTATTTTCACGCCTCCGCACCAGCATCCGGCACAATTACGGGCATTTTAAGTGGTTTAGCGACGGGCAAGACTCAATGGCTCAAAGATATCATTGCCAGTAATCCAGAAGGCAGAATCATCGTTTTAGGGAGTCGAAACGGTCTGCTGCTACAGACAGCCGAGAAATGTGGGTTTTACCATCTCAACGCCCACAACGGTTATCAGATGTTCAAAGACCCCAACGCCAGACTCTGCCTGTGCTTTGATTCTTTGCTCAAGCTTCCTGCTGAGATTTTTGAGGGGGCAACAATAATTCTTGACGAGGCAGAAAGCGTTCTCAGACATTTATTGATGAGTTCCACCTTGAGGCGCGATCGGGAAGCTATCAAAGAGCGATTTAGTCAGGGGTGTCAGGATGCCGATCGAATTATCTTACTAGACGGGCACCTCACCGACTATACAGTCTCAATGGTCGCGAAAATTGCCGGGAACAAGCGGGTAATCAAGCATTTGAACGAATACAAGGGAAATTGCCCGAAAGCCCGCGTTTTCGAGACTGAGAGCGGGAAACCAACAGCCGCCGAAAAACAGGCTTTTATCAACCTCATAGAAAACTCCGGTTGCCCCGCAATAGCGACCGATTTTTCTGTGCCGGAAGCTGAAGCCCTTGCCATTACTCTCACAGAGAGATTCGGAAAGGGCTTGCTTATTTGTTCCAAAAACTCGACAGACCCCGATCAGGTTGAATTCCAAACTGACCCAGATGCTTGGATTGAGAAAAATAATCCGGCCTGGATTATCTATACCCCAACTCTTGAAAACGGCATTGACATCAGCATTCTCGAATGGTGTACCGACGTGTTCGGTTTGTTCTGCGGGGTTTTGGGTGTAAATTCCTTGATTCAGATGCTGCGGCGGGTGCGGCATCCTCTTAATGGAATCTCTATTTTATGCCCTGGTTTTGGGCTTCAAAACTCCGATCGCACTTCTTACTATGCCAATCAAATCAACCTTCAAATTCAGTTAAATATTGACATTGAGAAGGGATTATTAGGGGCTGAAGAATATATGGAGGATATCAAGGCCCAACTTGAGCGCCAATACTCAGATCCACTTTTTAAAGCTTATTGCCACTTTGAAGCACAGGAGAATCTAGAGAAATCTGAACTCAGAGAATTTCTCGTGCAAGCTTTAGTGGCGGATGGGTACGAAGTCGATCGCCCATCGATCGGGATTGACGAATCAGGGAGGCACATAGAAAACAAGATTCTCTGTAAGGAAAAAGAAGCACAGGAAATTTTCGAGGCTCCTGACATATCCGTAGAGGAAGCACAGGAAATATCCCGCAGTAACAAAGCAAGCTGGCCCGAAAGATGCCAAGCGGAAAAATGCCGACTTAAGACCCAATTACCGGGGATTGAGGATACAGGACTTTGGAATTGGCAATTTGTACACCGGGTCAGGTTTGATGACCGATCGCTCCTAACGCAACTAGAGACAGCGTGGCTCTTCAATAATCCAGAAGAAGCCGAACTGTTGCAGCGAAGCAAATGGGAGACGGGAAAGCTGGAAAGTTCGCTGTCTGACCATAGCTCCCGCTGGCTCAAGCTTAAGACTCTTAGCGAGCTTAAGCTTAGGCAATTTTTAGACCCCGAACGCACTTGGTCGGAGAAATCCCCCGAAATACAGGAAATGCTGAGATGGGGAAAAAACAAGGATGTCGCGAAAATATTAGGGAATCCCGGCAAGAGCGGCATCAAGTACGTTAGCCGACTTCTGAGGCAGATCGGCGTGACTCTAATAAGTCGGCAAGTAAGGGGGGAAGGTAAAGATCGACTTTATACCTACCACTACCAGCCTGAAGCCACAACAAAGTTAACAAAAAAAGGCCCCATCCGCGTATGCTCCCTACCCGAAAATTGGCACGAACTTTCTGCTCTGACAGCGGCCAGAATGAGTCAAAAAGTCGAAGCTAAAAAGGCTGCTACAAAAACGGCTGAAACTTCCGCCCCATATAGTTTAAATGCTGTCATAGATGGTTGTGAGTTTATTAATACTCAAATAGAACCATCTATGACAAAAACCACCCCAGAAAATACGACGGCGGGCGAGGCTTCGGCAGAGACGGGGCCACCGACAAGTAAAGGTAGGCTGGGATGGGTTTTGCGTTGGGGGCGGGAATGGGTGCGGGCAAGATTCCTTGCCACCACAGACGGCGCTCAGTTGCGAATGCTGATAGAGCAAGTTGGCGGCTGGGGTGAGACTCTGGCATGGCCGCATCAAATCCGCTGGGAGGACGCATCATGCTAGAACCTACCCAACAGTCCCGATCGCCCGCACAGCAAGATCCCGCCACCCACGCCGAGTGCTTAGGCTTTATCCGCGCCGCAATTGCCAGCAACGATCACACAACAGCCCACCACATCGCAGCAGTAGTCAAGAAAGTCTGCGAATCGGGCCACGCCGATCGCACACAAATCTGGCGCGACCTTACCGAATCAGAGCAAACCCAATACCGCGAACTATTGGCCCCGCCGCCAATTGTGCAGAGTTTTGCACGGCGGATTCTAGAAGCTACTGGCTGGCAGTCTCCCGGTGTAGCGGCGGGTGTTGATTGTGACTTGCACCAGGCGATCGACCGTGGCGACTTTGATGAGGCAGATGTGGTGGAGGTTGTGGGCGATCGGCACTTCCTAGATTTTCAGGAATTGGTCGCGCGTTGCCCAAAATATTTTAGCGAACTCTCCGCACCGTCGATCAAAGCCGCCACCAAAAAAATAGCTAATTTTTGTGTGTCCTAAAGTCAGGCAAGTGCAGTATAAAGTCAGGCAAGTGCAGTATAAAGTCAGGCGGAAAGCAGGTATTTGCAGGAACTGCACTTTACCTGTATTTACCGGGAAATATCCTGCAAACGCCTGACTTTTTCGGTCAAATTGCTGCTTTTTTGTGCTGTTCGTGCCTTGGCTTGTTGAGGCTGGTTATGGCTGTTTAGTTTTGCTAGCAAGCAATGTTTTTGTGATCACAAACCGTGACTAATGTGTGCAGAGAAAACTATCCACCCCCATCAATATTGAGCATACTGCTGACCCACAGTTCAACCCCTGTTGATATGGAATAAGGAACGACTCGCGAGTGGCTACTGAAGCCCAAATACATCAATAAGAGCGGTAAGGTATGGGACAGGGACGGCGAACTAATTTTTTGTGGGAATGTATTAGCGATCGCTCTTTACGGCAAGAGATTACTGCTTGTAAGTAGTAGGACACAATTAATTACACAAAACTTTGGGCGACAAGCCTTGTCTAGTAAAAAACAGCAAAAAATCAGTGTGTAATTAATTCTGTCCAATTACTTACTCATAACGTGGAGAATTATAACCGCCATTAATAGGTGGAAGTCGAGCGACTACTGTAAACCGAGCGACTACTGTAAACCGAGTCAGGGGGTAAATTTTTATCCGACTGTCAAGCTTTATGAGACAACAACAGTTTAGCCGATTGCAAAGCGCGAGTCCGACAACAGCAATTTATGCAACTGTCAAGGCTGACATAACGGCTGCTACGCTGCCAATTTTCTCACACTTGCTCAACTTGATTTTTAATTCAATTCCGATGCCGCCACTTGACTATTAAATCAATTCAGTTTTTGTTAAAAACGCTAAAAAATTAGCTAATTGTTGCGTCAGCTAAAGTCAGGGATTTGCAGTATAAAGTCAGGCAAGTGCAGTATAAAGTCAGGCAAGTGCAGTATAAAGTCAGGCGTTTGCAGGGGGTGCACTTTACCTGCAAATGCCTGTAAATATCCTGCAAACGCCTGACTTTTTCGGTCAAATTGCTGCTTTTTTGTGCTGTTCGTGCCTTTGCTTGTTGAGGCTGCTTTGGGCTGTTCTCTCTCGGTAGCAAGCAATGTTTTTGTGATCACAAACCCGACTTTTACGTGCAGAAACAAAAACGATGCACCCTTATGAATGGGGAATCTTAAGTGCAAGGCGATCGCGCTCTTGCTGGCTATCGGACGAACGATTCCCTCGCCATCATCGACATCAGCCGGCTGCTTCGCTTGCAAACAGGAGGGCAAGGCGCGATCGCGTCAGGCATCCGCCGCCGATACTCAACAGCACCAACTCGAATGTGTCGTGCGATGCTCGGCTCCATCGTAAAGGCGGCTGCCCTGTACACCAATTGGCTCGCTCTTGGCTTCAATATCGACTCACGCGAGCGAGTGTACAGCGAGCGTCAAAGTCCAAACTGCCCCCGCCCGACTTTCGAGCCTTGGCTGTCGAAAGTGAACGATCACTAACTTCAACTCCCAAGAATTCCTATGGCACTCTTGCAAAAACCATAAAAACCATAAATTGATCATTTTTACCCCCCTATAACGTCTATTTGAC
>NZ_JAUBTT010000176.1:0-8460 GCF_036705125.1 Microcoleus sp. B7-D4 | reverse complement strand
ACCGAGAGTTCAGCCTTGTGGCTGGAAACGCTATGTACGGACTGATTACCGTGATTCACGTTTCAACGAATCGCACCTTCTCCCGTCATGCGATCGACCTGATCGATTAAATACCCAATCTCTGCCACTTCTAACCGCGTAGAACCTGCTAAAATCTGCTTGAATTTTTTCAGCAGAATTGCACTCAACTTAGTAGAAGGAGAATGAGAAGATAAGGGGGGAGCTTGTGATTCAGTATCTATTAAATTCGCAATCTTTTGCACGTCTAATCGCCCAGCAACTTTTATGATTTTTTGGAAATTTTGCAGCATACTCGAACTAAACTTATTAGTAGAAGGAGAATCAGAAGATAAAGAGGGAATTTGTGATTCACCTTGGACTTCAGTTTGTGCTTCAGTGGGTGGCGGTACCGCATCCTCGATGCAAGTTTGCTGGGCTGGCTTTTGAGCTTGCTTTCTTTTGCTCAAAACAGCCCGTTGAATTGTCAGCAAAATTTTCCCCTCTTGTTGATTAATTTCACCGTCAGCCTCGATGATCTCAGTGCATCGCTTTAAAAGTGGTTCGGCAAAGTCAAGTTCGAGTTGTGCGAGTAAAATATCCAACTTGGGAAGCAATTTAGACTTATTTGTCACAGCTTCAATCTCAGCTAAAGTCCTGGGATTTAAATTCGCCGCTCGTAATTCCGGTAATAACTCATCCCATCGGGTGAATTTTTTGCTGGCATAGACGACATACACCAAAATCCAATCCATCACCGTTTCTTGTGCGATCGCTGTCTCTAAATATTGCTCACTTTCCGCTTGCAATACCTCTTGTAAATCTCCGAGCTTGGTTTCGATTTCCGAGGAATCGAGATGCGCTTCATAAAACCGACAAGCACCGTATCCCAGCGCGTAAATCATTGTCGCACTGGCGCTAGCATTAATTACCGCACCCGCCAAGGGAATATTGCTGACAAGCGTAACTCCAGCTTCGATAGCTAAATTGCTACCCAAGGACAAACCAAAAATAGCGACAACTTCTGCTTTGCGATCGCTCGATCGCAAATCCATGCCATAGGCTGCAGCAATTTGATAAACCAACTCGGCAGATAACGCCGTCATTGCCGCTAAATCCATGCCAGACAACGCCAAAGCCACGCCGGGAACTAAACTGCTCACCAAGCCACTTCCTGCCGCTAGCAAGGCTTTTTCCACCATCAAGTGATGTGCGATCTCTTCGGGTTTCTCGTGAGGATATTGGCGCTGTAACTCTCGAACTTGCGCCTCGGCAGTCACGACATCAACTTTACTGATCGCACTAACTAACCAGTCGATTTTGAAATTTTCAGTCAGTTTTTTCAAGATAGGACTCTGGGAAATCGAACCGAGGGCTGAATCCCAAAAATTGGGAAATTGGAGTGCTGCACTTCCGGCATTCCCTACCGCATTGCCTACCGCACTCGCGGTATTAACAACAATCTCACCTCCAGCACTGCTTGCTGCATTCCCCACCGCACTGGCGGTATTAACAATCGCACTTCCGGCATTCGCTACCGCATTCCCTACCGCACTCGCAGTATTAACGATCGCACTTCCGGCATTCCCTACCGCACTGGCGGTATTAACAACAATCGCATCTCCAGCACTGCCTGCTGCATTCCCTACCGCACTGGCGGTATTAACAATCGCACTTCCGGCATTGCCTACCGCACTCGCTGTATTAACAACAATCACATCTCCAGCACTGCCTGCTGCATTCCCCACCGCACTCGCGGTATGAACAATTGCACTTCCGGCATTGCCTACCGCATTCCCTACGGCACTCGCCGTTGCAGAGACGGCTCCGAAAACGGAACCGAACCAATTGGATTTACCCCCTGGTTCAGCCTGCACATTCGATTCGGATATATCCTTGGTTTCGGATACTTCGGTTGCTGACAGAACTTCTTCTGAGTGCGTGCTGTCCATTTTGCTTTCGTTGTTATCAAAAAATTTGGTTTAAAACCCCTTCTTCAGTGGCCGGCTTTAATTTCTTAAATCCATTCCTAAAAATCAGGGAACTGCTGGTATTTGTAGTATACTACAATCGTCAAGGTTAAACTCCTGTGCCATCGTGAAACAGTTAAGACACACTTTTAGGCATAAATTGTTGGACTCAGAGCAGCGAATACTCTTAAAACAGCTAGAGAATCAACGCATTCTCTTTACCAGAAAACAAATAATTTGGTTCATTTGTTAAGTAGGGTAGGGCATACCCGAACTCGCTTGTTCATATCAAGCGTACGCTTTTGGAGATAGACCCTCTGGGGTTGCTGTGAGTTGAACTCGTCAATTGGTATTTTGTACGGTTGAAAGGTTTAAGAATTGCCGCAAGGACATAGCGCTTAAAGGTCAGTCGATGAATTAAGAATCCCCACGCCTTCAGGCCCGGGAGTGTCAACTAGCATGGCTTTACTGTGGGTTGAGATTTTCAATGCAGCTTTTTCAGCAATGCGTTGGATTGACACTCCCCACTCGCGTACAGATAGGGATTCGTTTCCTGGTAATAGTGTAGCGCGATCGTCCCGCTGGCGAGTTTTCATCTTTTGCAGTGCCAGCAGGACGATCCAGATCCCTCATCTTTAAAGCATTAAACCATACTCAAAGACATCAATTCATCTGTCATTTCAAAATTAGCTGTCACACTTTGCACGTCGTCCAAATCTTCCAGTGCATCCATTAACTTCAAGAGCGATCGAGCTTTTTCAGGAGTGTCTATTTCCACTGTATTGCTCGGAATCCAGCGATTTTCCGACTGCAAAACAGCAAAACTTTTTTGTTTCAAAACATCAGCCAAGTGTTCCAAATTAGCCACACTTGTAAATACCTCTGCACCTTCAGTATCCTCATCAATTAATATCAAATCATAAGATTCGGCAGCCGCCTCTAGCGACGCTTCAAACAATTGTTCCTCATCAATAGGGCCGCGTACCGTACAAACCCCTTTGTGGTCAAACATCCAGCCCACACAACCAGTTTCGCCCAGGTTGCCACCATTTTTAGTAAAAGCTTCTCGCAAGTCAGCCGCTGTGCGGTTGCGATTGTCTGTCAGCGCTTCAATCAGAATAGCAACCCCGCCAATGCCGTAACCTTCGTAGCGAATAGCTTCTAAATCCGAACTTCCTCCCGCCAAGCCGGCACCTTTGGCGATCGCCCTTTCTATGTTTTCATTAGGAATATCCGCCGCCTTGGCTTTTTCAATAGCCGTCCGCAGTTGAAAATTGCCAGCGGGATCGGGAACTCCACTGCGGGCCGCGACAATAATTTCGCGAGATATTCTAGCAAAAACCTTGCCTTTAACGGCATCAACTCTAGCTTTTTGGCGTTTAATATTCGCCCACTTACTGTGTCCAGCCATACCTATTTGAGATTTTCGATTTAAAATGTGCGATCGAGATTAAACAATAACACCCAGATTCGGACAAATCAGATTAACGTAGGGTGCTCTTCTGCCGCGCACCTTACACACATAGCATAAAATGCAATTTTTCGCACGAATCTCAACTTTAATTAAACCGGATCGCGGTTTCAGAGTCAGTCAGGTGAGAAGTATCGCCATTAAGTGCGATCGACCATTCTCCCTCACCCCGCACCACTTTCACCAAACAGCACAAAGAAGCGTTAATTTCCGTTTCAACACAGCCAGCCAGCCCGATCGCAGTTCCTAAAACCGACGCACCGTGACCTACCAATAACATATCTTCGGGAAACTCAGCCGCGAGGCGTTTAGCAGTTTCCCCCGCCCTTTTGAGACAAGCTTCCCCAGTTTCGGGATAATTAGCAATACCGCCTTTGTAGGAAGCATCAATCCTGGGAAAGCGCCTGCACAAAGCTTCGACGGACTCAGTTTCCGGCATTTCTGGCATCCATTCAGGATTCAGCCATTCGCACAGTCCCCACTCTAGTTTAATTGACAAATCGAGAGCTTCGGCCGCATGATTTGCTGTTTGGACAGTTCGCAGAAAAGGGGAAGCAAAAATATGAGAAATTCCTTCTCCTTTGAGGCGATTGGCGAGTTGTTTAGCTTGAACGTGACCGTCTTCGGAAAGGTGGGGGTCATAGGGGCGTTCTGCGGTGAGAAACCAGTCGGGGTTAACGAAGTCGATGCGGTTTCCGTGTCGTGCGATCCAGACTGTTTGTGGCATGAGTTGCTTTGAGTTTTGCTTCTAGGTGTAATATTATATCAAATATTAGTCATTAGTCATCAGTCACGAGTCATTTTTTTAAGTATTAACTAATTTTACGACCGTTAATAAAATACAAAAGTCTTTAATTAATTTTACCGCAACTGTGCGTGATATTGTACGCAATTATTTGACACGGCGCTAAAATTAAACCAGTCACTCTGTATTGTCCAATGGCTCAATCTATAAAGCAACTCCACGCCCAAATTCAAGCCATGCCCAGCGATTCGGTTAAGGCGATCGTGCTTTCATGGCTGAATCAGTCCAACGGTATTTATCTCAGCGACTTTGAACGCCTAATAGCAGAAATTGGCGAGGAAACGGAGGGATATCAGTGGGGAGAAATTGACACAGAAAACGAGTTTCAACCCCTCAGCGAAGAAGAAACGATCGCCCAGAGTCTCGCAGCCTTGCAAGATTACCCGACAAACAAGACGGGCCGAAGAGCACGATCGGGTTAAGCAATGGGCAGATAGTCTAGGGAGCGATCGTTTTGGCTACCTATGCCAAAATAAAGTTAGAAAATAAAGTTAACCATTCATCATAACTTTTATGACTCTTACACTCACCTTACCCCCCCAAATCGAAGCACTGCTGCGCCAACGGGCGGAAAGTACAGGACAAGATATCACCAGCGTTACCCTAGCTGTTATCGCGTTCGGACTTAGCTTTGATGAAAGCGATTTCTTCGAGGCATTAGAAGGGATTCAACGCGGACTTGATGACTTCGATCGGGGTCAGTTTTCTACTCTGGAAGAGTTTGTCGATAGACAAAACCAGAAATACGGACTTTCTTTGGAAGCATAATGTATCGCATTGACTTTTCTAGTACAGCTCAATCTGAAGCTGATGCAGCGTTTCTGAACTTTTCCCAATTCACGACTCCCGAACGCGCTCAAGCATGGTATCAGGGCCTGATTAAAGCGATTTCCTCACTCCAAGAAATGCCGCGTCGTTGTGTTTTAGCCCGTGAAAACGCATTTTTCAGCCAAGAGATTCGCCAGCTTCTGTATGGAAGTGGTAAAAACACGTATCCCATACTCTTCACTATTTTTGACGATCAACCCATACCAACGGTGAGGATTATCCACATTCGCCATGCAGTCCAGCGTGCGATTGGCGAACCCCAAGATGAGGCATGACCTTATGCTTAGCTTATCTAATTTTTTTGAAATAAGCGATCGCAAATTGCCATGCCCTCCGCAGCCGCGAATTACATTCGCCCCCTAACTCGCAGCATCTTATTCCCGCCTTTTTGAAACTCATAAGGAGCCTCTTGAATTTCTACACTAAAATTTCTCTTTTTCAATTCGGCGACGATCGGATTTAAGTGATCGGATTCTTCCCCGCTAAAACTCTGCAATAGAGGAAAGACGCGGACTTCCTTCGCAACCCGACACATTTCTGTAATTGCTGATCGATGAAATTCTTCGGAAAGCAGGTGAGAATAAGCAAATAAGAAATGGCTGCACAAAGCTAAATCGAATTGACCGTTCTCGAAAGGCAAAACTGGCAGCTCAGCATTAATGTAGCGGCCTTGCTGCAAGCCAGATGGAAAATCTTCTAAAAATTCCTGCATCGCCTTCATTCGCACTTCGCCTAGCTGGTAGGGCGATTCAAAATTATTCCACAGGTAGCCGTCTAAATTGGCTTTAACACCGTCAATCACAGTTTGATATGTTTCTTGGATGCGATCGCCAATTTCCACCGCAGTAAACTGATAAACTGGATCGCAAGAAATTACCTTTTTACCTTGGCGAGTCATTTCGGCATTGAAACTCGCCGGGCCGCCTGCACAATCAAGGATTGCTAGTTTGAGGTCACTTGATGTCAAGCTAAACATTCCTATGTATTCATCCAAGCAGCGTCCCCAGGGAATTACTTTATCCAATTTTAGTGACACTTGTCTTTGTCCCGCAGATATAATTATCTAATATTTTACCTCAAATCAGGGCGGTTTTTTCCTATCTCCTTTCTGTGGCGGGTTGATTTGTATCCCGAGTTATGTGTGAAAAATTTTGCTCAAACGAGATCCTAATCCTGAGAACAGTTGGCGGGCTTTACAGTTTCTTTACAAACAAGGGGCAAAATAGTTAAGTGCGATCGCACAATTTTTATGATTCCACCTGTGGATTTTGCAGCGAAGCGAGGCTACACTGGACAGCAGGGAAAATAAACTAAAATCCACTAGCTAAATTGCTCTTGTTCAATGGCAGGCTGCAACCAGGAAAGAAAGATGAAACATACCATTCAAACCGCTACAAGTCTGAGTTTGTCAGCACTCCTGGTGCTATTGAGTTCGCTGCCCAGTATAGCTCAGTTGCCTGCCGTCAGAACTCCTGCAGGCACTCCTAACCCAAACAGGCCGAGAGTACCGCCGCCGCCACCTGCGGGTTCGGGTTTGCCGGCGAGCGGCAATTCTGGTTCGCTGACGCAAGAAGCAGCTTATACTTTAGGGTCGGGCGATCGCATTGCTTTAGAGATATTCGGCGTCCCTGAATTCAGCAGAGAATATCAAGTGTTAGTTGACGGGACGCTCAATTTGCCAATCATTCGCAGCGTCTCAATTCAAGGGTTGACGCTGGAACAAGCCGCTAACGTAATTACCAGGCGATACGAACCCTTCATCAATGTTCCCGTTGTTACCGTGACTCTGATGGTCGCTCGCCCCCTAAATATAGGTCTTGCAGGTGAAGTTACTCGCCCGGGTTCCTACAAGATTAATCCCACTAGAGAAGGAGGAGGAGTAAAATTCCCGACTTTGATGGAAATGCTGCAACTTGCAAAAGGGGTGACATCAGCAGGAGATATGCGAAATGTCCAAATTCGCCGTCCCCGCAGAGGCGGGCCGGAGCAAGTTACTACTGTTGATTTGCAGGATTTTTTAGAGACGGGAAATTTGCGTCAAGACGTTACCATTCGAGATGGAGATACAATTTTTGTACCGACAGCAAGTGCCCTTAATACTGAAGAAGTCCGTCAAAGAGCCAGTGCTAATTTTTCCGCTGATATTACTCAACCAATTGGCGTGGTAATTGTCGGGGAAGTAAACCGGCCGGGGCCTTATACTGTATTTGCTTCGGATGTGCGATCGAGCAACCAACAAACAGAGTTGAGTTTTGTATCTATCGACCAACAGCAAGGAGCTGTTGTGGGCTTACCAACGATAACTAGAGCATTGAAAATTGCTGGTGGTATCACTACAGAAGCTGACATTCGCCGAGTGCAAATCCGCCGCCGAGTCAGAGGGGGCAACGAACAAACTATCATGGTAAATCTGTGGGATTTGCTGCAAAGAGGCGACGCAACTCAAGATATTTTGCTGCAAGAAGGAGATAGCGTAATTATCCCGACAGCAGCTACTGTAGACTTAGCTGAAGTTTCTCAAGTCGCAAATAGCAGTTTTTCTCCGAACGCGATTAGCATCAATATTGTAGGAGAAGTAATTAGGCCTGGGGCTTTGGAGGTGCGGCCTAGTACATCCCTGCACCAAGCTTTGCTGACCGCAGGCAGTTTCAATCAATTGCGGGCTAAAAAAGACAAGGTAGAACTATTGCGATTGAACCCCAACGGTACTGTTTCTCGCCGCACCATCGAGGTGGATTTTGCTCAAGGGTTGAATCCTAATAATAACCCTACTCTCCGCAACAACGATGTGATTCTGGTAGCGCGATCGGGCTATGCTAGGGTAGCAGACAATATAAACAGATTCTTGCAGCCCATAACAGGAGTAGCAAGTGGCATTAGCACGGTTAGCGGCGTTCTTACGGGGTTTCAAGCAACTATCAACGCTTTTCAAAACTTATTTTTGGGAGGGGATTTCGAGCGGCAAAATCAGCTCAGACAGCTTCGCGAACAACGTGAAGACAGACAAGAGCAACGTCAAGACAGACTGCTAGACAGAGAGCTCCAACGTGAAGACAGACAGCGGCAAGCTGAAGACAGACGCTTGCAACTGGAAGACAGACAGCGGCAAATCGATCTGCAAAATCGGCAACTTCAGATTCAGCAGCAGCAACTTCAACTTCAGAATCAGCAGCCGCAGCAAATGCAGCCACAGCAAATTCAGCCAACTACTCCTTGATAAGACTCGGGCGTTGAAAGTTAGCCACCCTCTTTATGAATCGGCGGTTGAAACCGCTGCATAGAGTCAAACGAAGTCCGAGCAAAGGGGGAGGTATCTCCAGGACGAGTTTTTCTTAGACATTTCCCGCCATAAGGCAGACAATTGATGTAGACTGAGATAATTCACTCAA